>DASUEL010000125.1:0-6843 GCA_036275095.1 Bdellovibrionales bacterium | reverse complement strand
GAAGACCTCGGCAGGCTTGCCCTCTTTCATGCGCCACAATGCCGATGCGGCAAGGCCCGCATTCTTCGGCGAGCCGTATTTAGCCGCGAGCTCCCGCACCGACCGGCGCACCATCGTAGGAGCAAACGGCAAGAGCTCGAGTATGCGAAACAGCGTCTCGACGTTTTTCTCAGACTCGTAAACCGGCAGGTACTCCTCGATCTTTTTGATTTCGAAGAGCTTCAAAGTCAGGATCGACGAGTTGCTCACGTCGCGGCTCGGAAGCGAAAAAATATAATCGAGATGTTTTTCGAGCGAGGTGGCCTTTTGCAGAAACCGGTTCTCGTTGAAAAGCTCGTGAAACTCCTCTTTGACGGGGTCCTTCGACTCCATCTCGAGCAAACTCAGCTCGTATTGCGCGCGGTGGTCTTCGCCGCCGCCGAGTTTCAGAAAATTGATGTAAGCCGAGTCCGAAATATAATAATCGCGATGCGAGGATAGGCGCGACAGCAGCGGCTTGAACTGGAAGAGCTTGTATGAACCACAAAATTGATTGAACAGAATACGAAACCCGGCGGGCAGACTCTCGAAGCGCCGCAGAGTCTCGGGCTTCAGCGTTTCGGCCGCCAGCATCTTGAGATCGAGCTCCTGCTCGGCAAGAATCTCCTCGATGAGCGCTGGCACGTAGGTGCTCGTCAAATGAATCAAGGCGCCGAGAATGCGATTGCGCTCCACCTGCGACTCGGTCGAATGAAACAGGTGAAACAAAAACGAGTCGTATCGATTCGTGCGCGAGTACTTGAAACAATTCAGCACCCAGCTTGCAAGCTGAGCATCGTTCGGGTTCATGAGCCAGGGTGAGAGCGCGAAGAACACGCGGTCGTGCACCAGATAGCGCGAGAGCTGCGACAGAATGTAGCGTTTTGTATCGCGCCAGCCCGCGCTTTCGAACGCGTCCAAAAGCGCACGAGCCGCATCCTGAGTCGGATTTGCCGCGATCTCATCAATGGCTGAAATACGTACGTTGAGGTCGAAGCTGTCCAGCTTCTTCAGCGCGCTCTCGAACTGCGATTTGGCCATCCTTCAATTGTAGCGGAAGGCGGCCCAGGATTGAACCCAGCCCCGCCGCGACGAATGTCCCGGCAGGAGGCTCGCGCTCGTCAAGCGTTCGGAATTTTCTTGTACTTGATCCGGTGCGGTTGGGTCGCATCGATGCCGAGGCGCTTTTTGCGGTCTTCTTCGTACTCGGTATAGTTGCCGTAGAAGAAGTTGACCTGGCTGTCGCCCTCGAACGCCAAAATGTGCGTGGCGATCCGGTCCAAGAACCAGCGATCGTGCGAGATCACGACGGCGCTTCCACCGTACTCGAGAAGCGCGTCTTCCAGCGCCCGCATCGTGTTCACGTCGAGATCGTTTGTCGGCTCGTCGAGCAGCAAGAGGTTCGAGCCCTTTTGAAGGATCTTCGCGAGGTGCACGCGATTGCGCTCGCCGCCCGAGAGATCGCCGACCTTTTTTTGCTGATCGACGCCGTTGAAATTGAAGCGTGAAACATAAGCGCGCGAGGGCATCTCGCGGCTTCCGACGAGCATCGTCTCTTGGCCGCCCGAGATCTCCTCCCAAACGGACTTGTCCGGATTGAGCGTGTCGCGGCTCTGGTCGACGTAGGCCATGCGCACGGTCTCGCCGACTTTGAACGTTCCTTTGTCGGGCTTTTCTTGGCCCGTGATCATGCGGAAGAGCGTCGTTTTGCCGGCGCCGTTAGGCCCGATCACGCCGACGATCGCGCCGCGCGGAAGGCTGAAGGTCATGTTCTCGAAAAGCAGATTGCCGTTGTAGCCTTTCGAAACGCCGTTGGCTTCGACGACGATGTCACCGAGCCGAGGGCCCGGCGGAATGTAAATCTCGAGCTCTTTGAGCTTCTCGGGCGTCGGCTCCTTCAAGAGATTCTCGTAGGCGGAGATGCGCGCTTTCGACTTCGCGGTACGGGCGCGCGGGGCCATGCGCACCCACTCGAGCTCGCGCTCGAGCGTCTTGTTGCGCTTGATCTCGGCTTTCTCTTCGTGGGCCAGGCGCTTTTCTTTCTGCTCGAGCCACGAGGTGTAGTTGCCCTGCCACGGAATGCCGTGACCGCGGTCGAGCTCGAGAATCCAGCCTGCGACATTGTCCAAGAAGTAACGATCGTGGGTGATCGCGATGACCGTGCCGGGAAACTCTTTGAGATAGCGCTCGAGCCACGCCACACTTTCGGCATCGAGATGGTTCGTGGGCTCATCCAAAAGCAGAATGTCGGGATTCGACAATAGCAGGCGGCACAAGGCCACCCGGCGTTTCTCACCGCCCGAAATTTTCGTGACGTCGGCATCGCCGGGCGGGCAGCGCAAAGCATCCATCGCCATTTCGATTTTGCGGTCGAGCTCCCAGGCGTCTGAGGCGTCGATCTTCTCTTGCACCTTCGCCTGCTTTTCCATCAGCTTTTCCATGTCTTCAGGCGACATGTCTTCGCTGAACTTGGCCGTGATTGCATTGAACTCGTCGAGCAGCGCCTTCGTTTCGGCAACGGCCTCTTCGACGTTCTCCTTGACCGTCTTGTTCGGATTGAGCTGCGGCTCCTGCGCGAGATAACCGACTTTCATTTCGCGCGCCGGAAACGCCTCGCCGATGAAATCGTGATCGACACCGGCCATGATCTTGAGAAGCGTCGACTTGCCCGAGCCGTTGAGACCGAGCACGCCGATCTTCGCGCCATAGAAGTACGATAGATAAATATCTTTGAGAACGAAGCGATTGGGCGGGTAGACCTTACCGACGCCTTTCATCGTGTAGATGATGTCACGAGACACGAATAACCCCTCTGAAAATGCAGTGAATTTGAGAGCTTCGCCACTATAGGCCACAAGCGGCCCGAAAGGCAAGGCACGCGATTCCGGCCAGGCCGGGCGGGTGCGGCCGAGGCCGAGGCGCAAACCCTCCCTTAGCGGCGAGGTTTACGCTTGCCCGTGACTTTGACCGTGTTCAGAGGCAGGCGCGCGACGACGCGCTCGCCGACGCGAACGGGATAGCGCTTCAAAATGGAGGTTCGGGGCACCATGACGAGGCGCGATTTGAGCGCCAGAATCACGAATTTCCCGTCGATACCGGTGATTTCGCCGCGCACGAGAACGTCGGGCGTGAAACGCGCATGGGCCCGGCTCGCGGCAAAAATGATCAAGGCGGTGAGGACCAGCTGACTGAGACGCTTCAATTCGAATCCCGCGGCAGATCTTTTTTGGTCTCGTTTTTCGGCGGAGGACCCAGCGTTTTCAAGACGGGAATGCTCTGGTCGTTCGCGCACGCCGTCGGGTCGTAGGCGTGCTCCACCGCGCAGTAGACCGTCGTCGTGAAGTCGGCGCCGTCCTGCCGCTCGCATTCGGCCTCGCCGACGATGATGTCTTTGCCCGTAAGGTTTTCTTTTATTCCGATGACGGGATCACGGGTGTACTCGCAGTTTTTCAAAACATCGTCAGCCGCGCGCGCGTCTGAGAGCGCGGCCGTGGCTGCGAGTATGGCGACTAGGTATTTCACACTTCAAGAATACCGGCGGCAAAGCCCGTTGTCTGGTCCAGCTTTTCGCGGGCCACGACCTCGGGCGAATCAGTCTTTGCCGGCTTTTTGAAACAGCAGGGGCGAGCGGATGTGCTGGGCCAAGAGCCGGAGCGCCGCCCGCGCGTCTTTGGCCTCGGCCTGATCGCAAAAGCGGGTCGGCTTGCGGCTGCCGGTCTTGAGATCCCATTCGAGATGGCTCACGCACTTGGGGCCGGTCGCCATCTGGAGCAATAGCGATGCAAGCGGAAGCCTGAATTTCACGAGTGTCGCGTTCAAGATCTGCTCGAGCTCCGCGGGCGTAAGAAGCTTCGCCAGCTCGTCTTTTGAAAACATCGTTTCGCCGATGAGCGCGGCCAGCGTTTTACGATCGTAGAGTGGATGCAGCTTTTGCCAGGTCTCGGGCGAGTTCGCCGAGAAATACTCGAGCGCTTGATCGAGGTAAACCGCGATGCGGGTCAGCCGGATGACGTGCGAAAGGCTCACGCCTTTGTCGCGCGCCTCGACCGGAATGAACCCCGCGGCCTTTTCGCCGGCGGCCAGCTCCGCGCCTTTGTCGTTCGTCTGAATCACATGAAGGGCCGCAAGATTTTTCAAGTTCACCCGTAACAGACCGAGTGCCAGGCTGTGCACGTCATGGGGCAGGAGGTGTTTCGTCGAGGTGCTTGTCATATCGCCGACGACGTAGTCGTCGCTCTTCTTGACCCAAGGAGCCGCCGGCGACGTCGCCGCATACATGTACGTGAGGCCTTCCATCAGCGCGAGAGTGTCGTCGAGCGTACCGGCTTGCTTTTGCGTGCCACCCGCAGGCACCTGCGCCGCGATTCGCATCAGTTTTTTCGCCGGGTCGTAAGCTGCGAGCTCCGCCGAATCGAAAATGACCGAGGTGCCGGCTTTTGCCTCGATGAACGCGCCCGGACGCGGGCTCTTCTTGAAGCCCTCGTTGCTCGACGAGAGCTTCAGGAGTTTCTTCTTGATGATCGTGCCGTTGACTTCGTTCTTGACCATCTCCGGCTGCGTATAGCCCTTGAGCGCCAGGAGCTGCGCGAACGCGCGCTGCCAAAGCACCAGGCCGCAGAGTTTTTCGTTAATGCCGTCGATGGTGTTGGCGGGCGCGAGTACGCTCGACACCACGCCCGAGAGGCTCAGCCGCTGATCCTCGCTGAACTCGCTCCAGTCAGCCGATGTGAAGAGCGGCACGCGCGCCGTCACGAGCTTCGCATGATCGTTCAGTTTGAACGCCCCCGGGGCCGCCTTGTTGGTCAAGAGCCAGAACAGCGCTTTGTCCATCGGTCCGGTTTCGCCGAAAACGCCCGGGAAAGCCTCGGCGATCTTGTCGTTGGTCGCCTTGTACTGGAGCGTGCGCAAAAGCGACGGGATCAGCTTCGCGGCCTGAATCGTGCGGTACTCGAGCTCCGAAATGTTGCCGGCTTGATACTCCGCCTCGACTTTCTTGAGAAACTCCTCGGGTGTGTCGAGCACGAATTTTTCACCGAAATACAGCTGTGCGAAGGGCGACTCCGAAATGTCGAGCGCGCCGGTGAACGATTTGTCTTTCGGATGCACTTCACGCAAGAAGGCGAAGCCCAGGTCGCTTTCGCGAGCCCGGCCGCGCATCTCCTCGAGGCGGCTACATGCCGACACCGGAGTGGTTTGAAGCGCGTTCTTCAGAACTGGAATGTCGAGCGGCGTGTTCGGGCCGTTGTTTCCGCCTTGCGGTCCAAAGGTGCGGTCCTGGCCCGGAGCTCGGTCGCGCGCGCAGCCCAGGCTCACTGCGAGCAGGCCGGCCGTCAGAGCCATCGGGAGGAGTTTACGAAAGTCGTTCATCATGGCGCCTCCTCAGAAGTACATCATCATGTCCATGCGGACATAACTGGTGAGAGGGGTGTTCTTGCCGTCGATCGTCGTATTATAAAGAAGATTGAATTCGGCCGGCACTTTGAACTGGCCGCGGCGAAACGCCGGAATCGTCGAATAGCCGATTCCGATTTCACCGTTGTGCTTCTCGTAGTCCGTTCCTTTTGCGAGACCGGCGTAGTACAGATTGCCCGCGCCGGTGTAGCGGTCTTTGCCTTTGTTCGCGTACTGGTACGCGCCCCAGGTGCTGAGCGCCGTTTCAAACATGTAGAACGTGCCGGAGATTTCCATTTCGAGCATCGCGGTTTGTTCGCGCAGCACGCTTTGCACCTGGCCGTCTTGGGGACGCACGCTCGGAAGCGAGTCGTTCTCATCGCGCGGCACGGCCCGGTCGCGGCGGTCCGGAAAGCTGTACGTGAATTTCTGCATGGCCGTCGCTACGAACCACGACGCCGGCTGGTACGCCTCGTACCACGCGCTTCCGACGCCCCAGGCGCCGGTGCCTGAGCCCTTGTCGAAAATATTGTCGAGCGCGGCCGTGCTCCCCGTGGGCGCGCGAGCGCCGATCCCGGTCGAGAGCAGCCAGTGGTTATTCTTGTAGAAATTGAACTTGTAACCGATCTCAACGTCGCCCATTTCGGTCACGTCGAAATCCTCGGGTACCTGATAGCCCTTGTCCGTAAAAAGCGAGGCCGCGAAAAACTGAGTTCCGAACCCGGTATCCTGAAACGTCTTGAGTCCCGTCTGGACATCCGGATTGATCGCGCCGATCGCCAGAGCGGTTTGGTACGCCTGATTGTTCGAGTCCACCCAAAACCGGGTGCGTACCGTACGGCGGACGATCGGAACGCGGATTCCGATCGTCGAACGGTCCGTGATTCCGTATTCGAGAGCCGGAATCCATTGGCGCTGGGTTTGTTCGAACGAATTGTAGATGTTGGCGTTCAAGAGCTGGCTTCCGAGTCCCGGCTGCAGGCTGTTCAGCGTGTTCACGAGCCGGCCGAGATCCGGGCTCTTCGCCACGAGGTCCGCGACCGTGACCGTCCGGTTGAGTCCGGTCGTGAAGCCTTCGAGCAAACCCTGGTCGTTGTAGCGATCGCTGACCGCTTCGGTTTGAATGCCGACCACACGCGCGCGGAAAATGTTTTTCGGCAAGACTTTGGCGGTCTCGGCCGCAAACGCGGAGCTTGCGAAAAACACGGAGAGTAGGATGAGCCGGTGGTGGCGCATGTTTGAAGCCCTCAAGTTAGGTTGCTCTTTAACGCAGAGCATAATAACACACTGTACTTTTTACCTACTACTAAAAAGCTACCTTGGGGTTCAGAACCCGCGCAACGAGTTCTCCTTATAAATATCCAGAAGTTATAAGGACTTAGGTCTAGTCAGCCATGAGCGCGAATAGGCCGGCTTTTAAATCGCCCAGGTTTT
>DASUEL010000124.1:0-2027 GCA_036275095.1 Bdellovibrionales bacterium | reverse complement strand
TTGCCCTTTTTGAGCGCGCCCAGGTTCAGCGTCTTCAGCTTCTTTTTGGTTCGCAGGTCGAAGACGACGAGGCGAGCCAGCGTCTCTTTCGTTTTCGGTGTGGAGCGCAGCCCCACACCCGGGTCGGAGACGCAAACCAGCAGGCGGCCTCGTGCCACGTCGGCCGACATGCCGATCGTCGAGATCAAATCGGGATCGGAGGAAAATTCGGTGTAGGTTCCGGCTTCACTCACGGCGCCGATCGTTCCTTTACGGAGCGAGCTCACGTAGAACTCCGAGGTCGCCGGATTGAACGCGATGCCTTCGGGATAAATCAGGTCGGCTTTCACGACGAGTTTTTCGGCGATGGCGGCATCGGCGACGGTGGTTAAACCTATAGCGGTCGTAAAACAGATAGCGGCCAAAAGAGCGGCTGAAAGCGCGAGCTTGAACATGAAAAATCCCTCCCCTACTCAAGGTCTAGACCCGCGGATTCGGCGAGTCAATTCCCACTTGGTAGCTCCTACCTTCAATGCTATGCTTTGTCCTATCTATGATCGAGCAGTTTATTCAGCTATTCATGTGGGCCGTGGACGTGATCCTTCATCTCGATGCGCATCTCAACGCGCTCGTGGCGATGACCGGTCCATGGATTTACGTCGTTCTCTTCATCATCGTGTTTTGCGAGACCGGCATCGTCGTGACCCCGTTTTTGCCCGGCGACTCGCTCTTGTTCGCGCTCGGCGCGCTTGCAACGACGGAGGGCACCATTCTCAGCCTTCCGCTGCTGTTCATCACGCTTTTCGTGGCCGCGGTGCTCGGCGATGCCACGAACTATTATATCGGCGCGCGAATCGGGCCCAAGGTGTTCACGAGCGATTCCTCGCGTTTTTTGAACCGCGAGCACTTAGTGCGCACGCAAAAGTTTTATGAAAAGCACGGCGGCAAAACGATCGTGCTCGCGCGGTTCATGCCCATCATCCGTACCTTCGCGCCGTTCGTGGCCGGCATAGGCAAGATGTCGTATCCGCGCTTCGCTTTTTACAACGTGACCGGCGGGTTTGTCTGGGTCGCGATCTTTCTGCTCGCGGGCTACCAGTTCGGAAACCTGCCCGCCGTAAAACGAAACTTTCACTTCGTCATCATCGGCATCATCGTCGTGTCGGTACTCCCCGTCGTCATCGAGTGGTGGAAGGCGCGCCGCGCGCGCCCTGTTACACTCTGAGAAAGGAGCCATGGGCGAGACGCGTCTTGATCACGAGATGATCGTGCCCGCCCTCGGCGCTCCGTTCTTCGCCGAACATCTCGCCCGTTATCATTTCGCCTCCCGCTACGCGCGGGGCTTGCATGTGCTCGACGTGGCGTGCGGGCGCGGGTACGGGAGCTTCGCGCTGGCGACCGTCGCGGATCGCGTGACGGCCATCGACCTCGACGACGACAATCTGAATTTTGCCCGAAAGCACTACGAGCATCCGCGCATCGCTTACAAAAAAGTCGACGTAACGAAGCTGGGCCTGGAGGCAGAGAAGTACGACACGCTCGTGGCTTTCGAGATCATCGAGCACCTGCCACCTTCTGAATCCGTCCCGTTTTTGAAGGCGCTTGCGAGCTGCCTGAAGCCGGGCGGTGTCGCGCTCATCAGCACGCCCAACCACGCGGTCGTGCGCGCAAGCGGCGTGCCCGTTCCGCACTTTCACGTCAACAACCTCACGGCCACCGAGCTGAAGGGGCAGCTTCAAAGCTGTTTCGCGTCGGTTCAAATGCTGGGCCAGCTCAAATCGAAAGGCCCGCTCGGAAACTTACTCTATGCGCTCGACCTCTTTCATCTGCGCCATTCGAAATATCTGAGGCGCAGGGCGGCCCCGGCCGCCGAGCCCGAGCGCCCGCCCATGGAGGTGCCGTTCTACTGGCGTCCCGAGCACGGCTGGGGCGAGAGCTCGCAGTTCATTTTTTCTCCGCTGCTTTGGCGGCAGGCCGGCTTGACGGTCGCGGTGTGCAAGACGGGTTCGAAATGAGCTCGCTCGAGGAACGCCGGAAAAAATCATCGG
>DASUEL010000123.1:0-3906 GCA_036275095.1 Bdellovibrionales bacterium | reverse complement strand
CAACACATGAAAAAGCTAGCCGCATTTTTCGCCGCAATCGGATTCGTTACACAAATGCCCGCCGTGAGCCAAGCCAGCTGGGGAGACCGCAACTGGGATCGCATGGCTTCGATCGCCGACCAGATCGAGGATGGCTACGACATTCTCGAAGACCAGGCCGACAGCTTCGGCGGCCGCATGGAAGAGCTTGCCGAGCGCGGCGAGAATCTTTCGGACATGCTCGACAATTATCTGAATCCGACGAGCTTCGAGCGTTACCATCAGTACAAGTCGAAAGCCCATCTCGAACAGCTCTGGGGAGCCGTTGCCCGCAATTTTCTCTTAATTCGCGCCGAGATGGCCCGCCTCGGAATTACCCGCGCCGAGTTCACGCAGTTTCAGGCCCTCTTCGTTCAGTTCGACGTTTATCTCCGCCGCGCCGGGGGCCTCTCGGCATTCAACTGCCAGGCTATCCAAGGTGACGATAGCGGCGATGCCAAGCAGGGCCAGGTGATCGTTGAAGAGGACGACGCCGATCAGAAGAAAGGGGAGCAGGGCAAAGTCGTGGCCGACGAGAATGAGCAGAAGCAAGGCAAAGTCGTTGTCGATGAAGATGGAAAGAAACAAGACAAGGTCGTCGTCGATGAAGACGAGCAGAAGCAAGGCAAAGTCGTTGTCGATGAGGACGAGCAAAAACAAGGCAAGGTCATCGTTGAAGACGAAGACTCAATGAAGCAAGGCGAAGCGATCGCCGAGCTCTGCCGCTAAACACTCCAAAGCGTTTTCGGAGAAACGAAGGCAGCGCCGCCCGCGCTGCCTTTTTTTTTGCCCGGTCAGTGCCGGGTGTCGCCTTGCCGCTCGATCCAGTTGAGCGCATCGTGCGCCTGGATCACCGCTTGCCGCGTCTCGTAGGCGGCATCGTGGTCGAAGCTCGCCGCTTTCTTCGCGCTGTCGGCCGCCTGTTCGAGCTCGGTTAAGCGCTGCTGAACGGCGACGTCGTCTGACTCGTCGAGCGCCGCGATGATCTTGTCGAGCTTACTCTCGAGCTCTCGGACCACCGCGGTCAGGGCGTATGAGGAGTGATTGTCACGATCGACGCTTCGGGCGGCCGCGCGAATTTTTTCGGCGGCCTCGAAGAGCCTGTCGCGTATCTCCGTATAAGGCTGGTTGGCTTGAGCGGGCCGGTCTTGGCCGGTCGATTTTTCCATGGCGGACATAGTCCCGCCTCCTTTCTGGTAAAATCATACGCGGCCAAATTTTCGAAAACGCGCGACGCTAGGTCATGCGCATCGGCTTAAACACGTAAAAGGCCATGGTGGCCGCCGCCACAGCCAGTGCCGCGAGCGCCGCCGAGCGGACCGGGTGCAGGACCGCGCTGGTGTAGACACTCGATTTCATGACATGTCCAGAGTATGCGCCCTCGATATCGCCCTCACGGTCGACGATCGAGTAAAGCGCGTCTTTGTGGAGCGGGTTCGCACGCTGTTTCGTTTGCTGCTGTTTGAACATGGTCCGCTCCATGTACTTGTCGGTCAGGCGGGGCGCAATCGTCTCGAGAAGAGAGAACAGCTTCGCGGAGCCGCCGACGAAGATGTCGCGCATCGGATGTTCGGCGCAATACAAGATCGCGTCGGCCGCCACCTGCGCGGAGTAGACGGGCGGTGGGTTCGTGGGCACCTTCTCGAGATGGTTTCGAGCGTGAAGCGTGTAGGGCGTGTCGATCGCCGCCGGTTTGATCAGCGTGACAGAGATGGGCGCCTTGTCTTTCTCGAGCTCCATGCGAAGCGCATCGGTGTAGGCTTTAACCGCGTGCTTGGAGGCGCAGTACATGCCTTGAAGCGGCAGGACCCGCTCGGAGAGCGCGCTTCCGATATTGATGATCGCGCCGCCGGTTTTTTTGAGATGCGGAAGCGCGGCCCGGCAGCCGTGCACGACGCCCCAAAAGTTCACGTCGAAGAGGCGCCGCTTTTCTTCGAGCGGCACCTCGTCGAGGCGGCCATAAATCGAAACACCGGCGTTGTTGATCCAGGTGTCGATCCGGCCGTAATCGTTAATGGCTTTATCGGCCACGGCCTCCATGGCCAAGCTGTCGGCCACGTCGGCGGCGCAATAACTGACGTCGCCTCCATCGTTTCGAAGCTCGTCGGCGATGCGCTGCAGTTCGCCCTCGTTACGGGAGTTCAAAACGACTTTCGCGCCCCGGCGGGCCGCGAGCTTCGCGGTCGCAAGACCGATCCCGCTCGTGGCGCCGGTGATCACGATCACTTGCTGGGTGAGTGGCTTCAGCTTGACCTTCATGGGTTACGACCTCTTTGCGCGGGATTTGGTCTTTGAGCCCGAGCCATAGCTTGAACGCGCCGAAATCGAGCCGCCAGCACTGGCCCTGCCGCCGCTGCGGCCGCCACCCATATTCGACGACATGTCTTGGCTCATGTCGCCGCCCATGCTCGAGCCCGCCATTTGCGAGCCGCCTGAGGAGGAGCCGTGAGCCGAGGTGCCGGAGATGGTCGAAGAGCCCGCCCAAGTCGCGTCGCTGCCGCGGGGGGCGATTCGTACTTCCATGATCACGTCGGAGACGCCCGGAAGATCTTCGATGGTTTCTTCAACGAGGCGGCGCGTGCGCCGGCTGTCGACCTGACCGCGCAACGTGACGGTTCCGTCTTTTACGTCGACTTCGAGCTCTGAAGCATCGATCGACGGATGGCGCCATAGGGTCTCATTCACGTCTTCACGGATTCGATCGTCAGAGCGTTTGTATCCTTTGGGACCCTTGCCGAAAAATTCGCCGAGCTTTTCCATCGCGCGCTGACCGAGGCCCTTCTCGTGCTGGCCCTGGTGCCGGCTGCCGCCGAAGCCGAACATTCCGCCTTCACCGCCGGATTGCCCCCACTCGTCACCGCGGCCGAAATTCTGGCTGCGCCCGCTGTAGCCATGGCCCCAATCACGGCCCGCGCCGTACATGTCGTTCTCGAAGCGGCCCTGGTTCCCGCCGCTGCTGCGGCCTTGATCCTGAAAGCGCCAGTCGTTTTCGTCGTAGTCTCCCATGTTCGAGTCGCGGCGATTCTGCCAGCTGCGGTTCATATCATCGGACATGTCACGCATGCCGCGCCACATTCGGCGGCTCGAATCCTGAAATCTGCGGTCCATAGTTGTCACTCCCTTCAAGTTGGTGGATTAAAAGCGAACTGATACTTCGTGTGTGAATGCACGAGACCAATTACTCCACAGAACTCTGAAGGGTCGATGGCAAGACTGAGGATTTTTCGACAAGAACGCGCGGGGTCGCGCTCAAGAGGCCTTGGGCTTCGTCGCGGGCGCATCCGTAACGGCGCTCGCGGCGGCCTCGGCGGCCGCGTCGGCGACCGCTTTCGACTCGGATTCGAGAAAGGCGCGCAATACGTTGCTACGAGAGATGATCCCGATGACTTTGCCGTTTCCGTCGGTAACTAGAATCCTCCGCACTTTGTGCTCGAGGAACTTCTTGAAAACCAGCGCAAAGGGATCGGTGCGCAGGACCCAGACGAGCTTGGCGGTCGGCACCAGTTTCGACTCGAATGTTTGAAGCGTCTTTTTCAGGCCGCCGCTTGCAGCAAAGCGGATGAGGTCTGACTCGCTCACGACCGAAACGAGCCGCTGCGCTTGGTCGATCACCGGCGCGCCGCTGATTTTATGCTCGAGCAGAGCTTGAATCACTTCTTCGACCGTCATGGCGAACGTCACGCACAGGACTTTCGAAGTCATGAATTTTTCGGCGGTCAAATGGCGAACGGCAAGTTTCATGGCAACTCCGGCTCTATTATTCTTTTCGGAATAATCGGCCGGGTCGTTGAGGGCGTCTCATTATGGCTCAGAACCAGAGGCTTGTGGCCGCGCGCGACTTTCAAAACCGCGAGCCTGCGCGCCGAAAAGCCCTGTTTGAGACCGTTG
>DASUEL010000122.1:0-13430 GCA_036275095.1 Bdellovibrionales bacterium | reverse complement strand
GTTGACGAAAACCGGGAAGCCGACTTCCAGGCGGTAGACGGTGCCTCTGGCCGTAGCGGGCAATTGACTCTCGATATAATTGGCGATCCGGCTGTAATGGACCATACCTTGAGTCAAAGAGCCGTATACGAACAGGGTATCTTCAGCCATCGTCATCCCCCCCGAGAAACGTTCAGCGTTTGAAAGGAGAACTTCTATACCAAAAGAAACTTGGGGGCGCAATGTGCCCCCTGCTTTGGCAGAAGGTGTCATGTGAGCTTGTAAGACGAAGACAAGTTGCTTTTTGTTTTCAGTCTGATAGACATGCCTGCGGTTCGGGGTTTCGAAGTTCAATTTCGAAAAAGCCAAATTAGAAAACGAATGGGGTATTAACAAGGTGCAAGTCTTGGCTGCGGTCTCGCCTGGTCTTTGGACTGGTCGGGCAAAGCCGTCAGTCTCGATGCACATTGTTTGCAGTTAGGTGCGTCGGGGTTGGCCCGAAAGGGCCAACCCATTTTTTAGTCGAAAATGGCTCCGAAAAAACAAGCCCAGAATTTGAAACTTGCATAAACCTTCACAAATGCAAATTGGGTTGCTTCGTGAGAAATCCCTGTGTTCAATAAAACCTCACTTACAAATCAGCAATCAAGGACCTGACATGGATAAAAATCTCGACCGCACAAACTTGGTGACCTACATGGAAGCGCAGTGGGTTCAAGTCGATGACAACATTCTCACCATCGGCATGACCGAGGAGAGCATGCAGGACATCGCCGAGATCCTGAAGGTCGATTTTCCGCCGGAGAATGAAGAAGTCGACGCCGACGAAGTCTGTGGCGAGCTTGAAACCGACGAAGCCGCCATCCAGCTCTATAGCCCGGTAAAAGGAACGATCGTCGAAATCAACCAAGCGGTCGCGGAGAACCCGTCGCTGATCACTGAAGATCCGTACGGCGACGGCTGGCTCTTTCGCGTCGAGTGCGAAAGCGCCGACGAAGTCGAAGACTTCCTGGCCTCAGTCGAAAAAGGCGCGGCCGGAACCTATTCAGACGACGACGATGATGACGACCTCGATGACGATGATTTTGACGAAGATGACGATCTCGACGATGATTTAGACGATGACCTCGGCGACGAAGACATGGAAGACGATGTCGACGAAGACTCCGACGAAGATGAGCCGCCTCGACGCGGCCGTAGATAAACCCTTTAGGGAGACGGTAAAGTAAATTGGCAGCCGCAACAAAAGTCTTCAGAATCGTCCGTTACTTCAACTTTAAAGAACGTTGCGAGCATTTTGCTTTGCTCCGTGGAAGCCGCAAGCCCGGCGACGCCGAAGTGGGACGCGACGAAATCATCCTGCAACGTGAGTTTCAAACCAAGTTCCTCCCGGCCATTTGCCAAGCGGGACGGGAGCACGAGGTTGAAGAGTTCGGCGAGCTTCAGGGGCTGCCCTTCGGCGACGAAATTTTCAGCGCGAAAACCGGCGACAAGCTCGACATCTGGGTCGCGCCGACTCGTGCGGGTCATCCACACGTGATCTTCGGTACGGCCGCAAGCGAGGCCGATTTTTGGCAGCAGCTCGAAGACCCCGACAACGAAGATCTGCGCGAGCTGCGTCCGCTCAAGACCGTTCGCAAAGTAACGGTCACCTACCTCAAAAATGAGTCCTGACTTAGGTCGATGACCACGAGCCCGACTTAGCGATTGCCTTTGTTGTTTCCGGGCGATTTGGGCCGTCCTTTCGAGTTAAAATTTAGAGATCACACTCTCTCGGAACGGAGGGACCATGGAAGGTCTTACCTCACGGCTGCTCTTTGTGGCCGCACTGTTGGCGGCATTCTCGCCGCATTCATCGTTCGCAAGATCCAAGACATCGTCGTCGCTCGATCTCGTTGAGTTCAAGCTGACGCGAAACGGATTTCTGGGCCGGCAAGACATTCAAACGCTGAAATGCCCGAAGCGCTCAGGTTCTTGCGTATACAAGCGGCTCGTGAATGATGAGGTCATCGGAAAGGCGACATTGAAACGCGCCGATGTCGAAGCGTCGGTCCGCCGAGTCGCTCAGGCATCGGGAGCCCGCGCGGGCTCCGATCTCAAAGATAACGTACTGTTCAAGTGGGAGCTTCAAGCGAGTGGCAGCCGCAGCGCTGGCGGATTCTCGCGAGGCAAAGTCTCTGAGCGCGAAAAGAATTTGGCGAGGGCAATCCTCGAGCTCGAAGCCGATCTCTGGCGCAGGGAGGCCCGATGAAACTCTTGGGTGCCTTGATCGTTTTCGGGCTCGTCGCGCCGGTCGCGCGAGCCACAAATGTTTGCGACTCCTATTTGGCAAACTGCAAATCCACAGACGTGCGCCGGGCGAGTGAAAGCGTCAGCAAGGGGCGAGTCGAGTACTTCAACGCGGTTATCGCCGAAATGACCGTGGCGGCCGAAGACACGCTTACGAGGGAGTCCTCATTCGTGGGCGAGGGTGATGAAAATGCCGCAGTGAAGGCGAAACTCGATGTCGCGCGCGCGATCGTGAAGCTTTCGGATACGCCGCTGACGCCCGTGGCTCTAAAAGAGCAGGAAGAGCAGATCACGTTTCTCATCAAAGAATACAAAACTCATTTTGGCGAGCTCGATGAAGTCAACATTTTCACGCGGCTCGAGAAGCCCTCGCTCGAGCAAACCAAGACAACGTTTGAAGCCGTAAAGTCGACGTTGATCGCGAGCATTCAGTCGAAGACCGAAATTCCTGCGGAGACACGCGAAAAGATGGTCGCTAAAGTGAAAAATATCCGATACAGGGGCGCGGCTGAAACGGCAAAAGTCAATCCGTTCGAAATGGAAATGGAGTGTGGAGTCGTTTTCCACTATGCCGGCTATGATATCGACGCCGAGGCTGGAACGGTCACGCTCTGCCCAGCGGCGATTCGCGGCTTCGACTCAATCGATTTAGTTCCGGAGCTTACGGCGGCACTGGTCGAGGCGGCCGGGCTCGAAGACGCCGAATTCGATCCGGTCTATCGGCAGTACTGGACCTGCCTCGAAGAACAAGTCGCGTCTGCGGCCGACCCAAAGGATCGCCAAATCGACAACCGGCGGGCGGCTGAAAACTACTGGATTTTCGAAGCCGTGTTCCGTTACAGGAACAACGGAAAACGTGATGAGACGGCCGTCGCTAAGTCTCTCGGCCTCGCCTGCCTGACGCCGCTGGTGAGACCGCCGCTTTCGACGTCGATGACTTCGGTCAGATCTTACGCGGATCACTTCAACTGTCCACGCAATAAACCGCGCTGCGACCTCGGTGGCCCGGTCAGTGTCGATGGTGATACCGGCTCGAACTGACCTTCGAGCTGGTTCACTGTGTCGGAGTTCTCTTTTAGCTTAATACGGGTAAAACGGCGCGAGGACCCAGCGCCCGCACACATTCGGAAGCGTGACATCGATGCCGCCAGGGCGCGAGTCGGCGCCCCCGCACGAAATAATCACATCAATCACGTAGGTCTCGAGTTTGTTCGTCGGGTCGCTCGAGCTTCCCCAATAATAGTCGACGACGTCGGCCGACATGTCGCTCGCGTTTCCGCGTTTTCCGTTGAGGCCCCAGCGAAAGCCGTTGACCGGATCCTGTCGTAAGCGCTGAAGCACCTTGAACAAGAACTCATGGTTGCCGTAGCCGCGGTCTTGCGGACAGGACTGCAAAACTAATCCGGGGTTTTCGGCGTTGATTTCGGCCGCGGCCTGGGCCGCGCGCTGAACGATATTCGCCGGCGCAGGACCCATGTACACGGTTTGGCAGCCGCCTGTCGTGGAGCCGGTGATGTCGAACAGCAAAGTCTTCGTGGCTGACCCGAAATTCGTGAATAGCGTCAAAGTGAGCGTCGCCGGCCCCTGGGGCAGGGTCGTGCCGGTGAGAGAAATGTCGAGCTCGAGAGCTCCATCCACGCACGGGTTCGGAACGCTGCCGCGAACGTCGCCGGGGTTGAGGACGTAATCCACTTGGTGGCTGCCGAAAACATCCGCGCAGCTTCCACGAAGCTCGAGCGTCTGTGTGGCGGCGGGTACGGTTGCGGGCGCGTTCGTGATCTCAAATGCGGGGCGATCTTGCGAGCCGTAGTCGTCGGCCGGAGGCAAGAACGAGTCCGGCGCGCAGTTCTGATAACCGGCAGCCAAAACCGCGATGGCTCCTAAAAGCGCGTACTTTTTAAGCTGGATGCTCCCCATACCGAAAATCGCAGCAATCCCCGCGCCAGAGCGACTTCACCTGAGATCGAAATCATCGCGAATTCAGGCGCGATTCTCAAGTTGAGACGCTCGCGAACGTGCCGCATGTAAATGGCGTTTCCAATATACGCCGTTCTTTTTCCGGAACCTATTGGGTATGAAATGAAACATATTCCGGACTAAGAACGGCGCAGGTTAGCGGGTTTCGTTTTTCTCGCCGCGGTGGAGTGTCTTGAGTGTGAACTCTTTGAAGTCGGTGCCGTTGAACGCGTAGAGCTTTTCTTCGCCGTCCATGATCGTGAGCAAATTCACGGGGCGGCTCCAAAGCGCTTGCACGTTCTTGAGCGTCTCTTCCATGTAGTCGGGCTGCATGTCGACGCCTTCGTGCATGTGCCGCAAGAGCAGCTCGCCGCGGTTTTCGTAGTTGCCGTCAACGACGTCGATGATCGGCTGGCCCCAGTTCGTCAGCTGAAACAGGAGTTGCTTCTTGATGAGCGGGAAATCGCGCGTGTCGACTTCATACCGCTGGGTCTTGCGATTGAATTTGTAAACGAAAAGCTTGTTCTGAACGCAGAAGTCCTCGGTGAGGAACGTGTCGATGAACGTCACGTCGTTGTAATCGCGGCGCACCTCGAAGATCTTTTGGCGGCCCAGGCCGAGCTTCTTGTCCCAGTGTTTTCGCTCGTCGAAGTTGTCGCACTCGTTCCACTCTTTGCCGAATTGACCTTTGTTCCAGCGCTCTTCGATATTGCGGAACAGCTCGATGCCGACCTTGTACGGATTGAACCGTGACGGGGTCATCGCGACCGTACCGCTGTGGTGGTCGGCGTAGTCGACGACTTCGGAGTCGTTGAGGATCTGCTGGGTCATCATGGTCGAGTGCCAGTACGATGCCCAGCCTTCGTTCATGATCTTCGTCATACCCTGGGGCGCGAAGTAGTACGCTTCGTCGCGAATGATGCCGAGCACGTCCTGTTGCCACGGCTTCAGCGGGCCGTATTGAATCAGAAAGTTCAAAACGTCGCGCTCGGGCCGTGCCGGAAACGTCGAGTCGCGCGCCTCGGCTTTTTTGCGCTCGGCCTCTTGCTGCTCGCGCACGAAATCGGGCGGATTGATGTATTTATCCATGTACGAGCGCTCGGCCCGAAGCAGGCCGGTGGGGCGCGACGGCGATTCATCATCCGAAAGCTCGGCCGGTGGCGCCACCGCCGGCTTTTGCGCGTATACGCTATAGCGATCGATCAGATTTTCGATACTCAGGCAGCGGTCGATGAAGTTTTCGACCGGCTCGACGCCGTAACGGTCCATGTACCGGCGAATGCGGGTCGCGTGGTTGGCCATGGCGTCCATCATCTTGCGATTGGTTTTCGAGAACCAGAAGTTGTTCTTGAAGAAGTCGCAGTGGCCGAAAACGTGCGCCATCACGAGTTTCTGGTCGACCAGCATGTTGCCTTCCATCAGATAGGCGTAACAAGGGTCGGTGTTGATCACCATTTCGTAGATCTTCGAGAGACCGTATTCGTAACCTTTTGAAAGCGACTCGTACTCCATGCCGAAGCGCCAGTGCGGGTAGCGCACCGGGAAACCGCCGTACGCCGCGAACTGGTTCATCTGGTCGTAGGTGATCAGCTCGAAAATCGTCTCGAAGAAGTCGAGGCCGTAGTCCTCGGCCATCTTCTTGATCTGGAGGCGCGCCTTTTCGAGCTCAGGGGTCAGATTCGCCATTTACTTTCCTTTTCCGAGGAATTCCTTGATCGAGTCAGGGATGCGGTTTCGGTTCTCGATGCGGCTCATGACGAGCTTGTCGCGCTCGGGAAACGCGAGCTCCAGATCTTTCATGAACTGGCCGCTGCCGTATTTGCTCTCGACCTGGCCGTAACAAAAGATGTTGGCTTTGCGGAGCAGGTCTTCTTTGAGCAGTTTCACGCAGTATTGAGTGTCTTCGCTCGACCAGTTGTCGCCGTCGCTGAAGTGAAACGGATAAATGTTCCAGTCTTCGAGCGGGTACTCTTCGTCGATGATTTTCTTGCAGAGGTTGTACGCCGAGCTGATGAGCGTTCCGCCCGACTCGCTCGTTCTGAAAAACGTCTGCTCGTCGACCTCACGCGCGGCCGCATCGTGAATGATGAAGCGCGTATGCAGGCCCTTATAGTGATGTTTGAGCCAGGCATTGATCCAGAAGCTCTCGAGCCGCACGATCTCTTTTTGCTCGTCGCCCATCGAGCCCGAGACGTCCATCATGTAGATGACGACGGCATTGGCCTGCGGTTTGACGATCGTGCGATACGCGCGATACCGCAGGTCTTTACGGATCGGCACGACGATCGGATTGTTGATGTCGTAGGTTCCGCTCGAGATTGAGCGTTTCAGCGCCTCTTTGTACGAGGCTTTGAAATGCCGGAGGCTTTCAGGGCCGACGGGTGCTAAGCCCGTGTACTTGATTTGCGTGCTGTCGACGGCCTTGTTGCCTTTGGGCTGGATGCGCGGAAGTTCCAGCTGCTCGCCCAAAATCTCGGCGAGCTCTTCGAAACTGACTTCGACTTCGAGGAGATGCTCGCCGGGGTTGTCGCCGGCCTGTCCCGCTCCGGGCTGCTGTTCGCCGCCGTCGAGCGGATCGCCGGGGTTGCCCTGGCCTTGGCCAATTCCGCCCTGTTGCTTGGGACCGTACTTGAAGCGCGGAATATCGATGTGCGGGATCGGGATCTTGACGAACTCGTTGTCCCTCTTGCCGATCATCTCCCCGTGGGTGATGTACCGCTTGAAGTTCTCCTTGATCCGCCCTTTGATTATATCCCGAAACCGGGAATGATCTTCACGGATACTCATTTGTTCTTCACGTCACCCCGGGCGAAGATGCTCGCAACGTAGTTCAACACGTCGGTCGAGCAGATCTCACAGTACCCGTAATCTTTGATCAAACGAGTCTTCACGATGTCGATCTTCTCTTGGGTCGCCTTGTCGACGACCGACGAAACGAGCGTGGCGATCTTGATGCTGTCTTTTTGGTCTTCGAACAGCTTCAGCTCGAGTGCTTTATGCAGGCGCTCGTTGGTCTTGTAGTTGAAGCGCTTGCCGTCGAGAGCCAGCGCGCCGATGTAGTTCATCACTTCACGCCTGAAGTCGTCTTTGCGCGACTCGGGGATCTCGATCTTTTCTTCTATCGAGCGCATCAGGCGCTCATCCGGCTCGTCATCCTGGCCGGTGAACGGGTTCTTCACGCGCTCTTTCTGGGTGTAGGCTTTGACGTTGTCGATGTAGTTCGAGCACAGGCGCGAGAGCGCGTTCTCGTCGGCGCTGATCGCGCGCTGAACTTCGCTCTTCACCATGTCTTCGTATTCTTTTTTGACCACGCTGAGCATCTCTTTGTAAGCGGCCTTTTTCTCTTCGCTCGAAATCAGCGAGTGATGTTTCAATCCGCCTTCGAGCTCGTTCAAAACCATGAACGGGTTCACGCAGCCGACGTCGCCGTGCTTGTTGTTCACCAGGGCGTTCGAGAGCTTGTCCTGGATGTAACGGGGAGAGATGCCGTCGAGGCCTTCGCGAACGGCCTCTTTGCGAAGCTCCTTCACGTTGTCTTCGGTGAAGCCCGGGAGCGACTTGCCGTCGTACAGCTTGAGTTTCTGAACGCGGGTGAGGTTCGCTTTCTTCGGGGCCTCGAGACGGGTCATGATCGCCCACATGGCGGCCATCTCGATCGTGTGGGGCGCGATGTGCACGCCGCGAATCTTACGGCCGTTATAATCTTTCTCGTAAATCTTGATCTCGTCTTTGATCTTCGTGATGTACGGGATATCGATCTTTACCGTACGGTCGCGGAGCGCTTCCATGAACTCGTTGTTCTGCAGCCGCCGGTACTCGGGCTCGTTCGTGTGCCCGATGATCACTTCGTCGATATGGGTTTGCGCGAATTTTTTCGGCTTGATCCGGTGCTCTTGCGAGGCGCCGAGCAGGTCGTACAAGAACGCGACGTCGAGCTTCAAAACCTCGACGAACTCGATGATGCCGCGATTGGCGATGTTGAACTCGCCGTCGAAGTTGAACGCGCGCGGGTCGGAGTCGGAGCCGTACACCGCGATCTGGCGGTAGTTGATGTCGCCGGTCAGCTCAGTCGAATCTTGGTTCTTTTCGTCTTTCGGCTGGAAGGTGCCGATGCCGATGCGGTCGGCTTCGCTCAGCACGAGGCGCTTCACGCGCACGTGGCGCAGAACCTTCGTGAGATCGCCATCGTAGTGGTCCATCAGGCCTTTGAAGATGAAGCGGCAGGCGGGGCAGAGCTCGCCGTTGACGGAGACGCGGAAATCACCGCGGCTTCCGCGGTTGAGCTCATCGACAAGTTTGGTGCGGATGTCTTTGGGGACGATGTGGAGTGGTTCTTCGTGCATCGGGCAGGG
Organism: Bdellovibrionales bacterium; assembly: GCA_036275095.1. Taxonomy (GTDB): domain Bacteria; phylum Bdellovibrionota; class Bdellovibrionia; order Bdellovibrionales; family DASUEL01; genus DASUEL01. Next base: position 4,854 of record DASUEL010000122.1, on the reverse strand, counting down.
GAACACGCGGCTGTCACCGAGGAGGCCGTGGCGGGTTTCGCCCTCGTCGGTCCATTCGAACGTATACATGGCGCCGCGATCGGTCTTCGAATATTCTTCGACGCCTTTTTTGAGCAGGCGCGCGATCGTCGATTTCGCCGAGCCCACGGGGCCGTGAAGCAGGATCACGCGTTTTTCGGTTCCGTAGCCTTGCGCGGCCGACTTGAACACGTTGACCAGCTTCATCAGCTGAACGTCCAAGCCGTAAACGGCATCGGCGCCGTCGTGTTTTTCGTCAGCGAAGAATTTGTATTGCGTGATGTTCTTTTTGAACTCGACGTATTCGGTCGTGCCTTGCTCGAGAATCAAGTCATAGAGCCGTTGAAAGGCGTTGCGTGTGACCTTTGGATTTTCTTTGACGAGCTGAACGTAGTCGTCAAATGAACCCTTCCAATTGAGCTCCTTGTACTGATGCGCTGTCGCCAGATTTTTCAGAAGCCCGTTTACGTCGATCCGTGAATTATCGCTCGCCATTCTTCCCCCTTCCAACTCCGTGGAACCACTTCTTTTATTATGCCGTTTTACGAGGGAAAAACCAACTTTGTAGCGCCTCATGACTCAGGCGCAATACAAACCGCGAGGTCGCGTTATTGGAGTTACTGGGCTGAAGATTCTGCAGGCGTATCGTTCTGCGACGGCTTCGCTGAACCGAGCGGGCGAAAACCTTTGGGCGCCGCGAGAACGAAAGTCTCGGGACTCACCTCGACCTTAGACTGGAAACCCGTGAGCTCGAGCTGTAATTGGGCCTTCGCCGTCTTGACGCCGACGGTGCGCCGTTCGAGCGAGCGCTCGGACCAGGTCACCTCGATGCCTTTGTCGGAGGTGCAGGACTGTAGATAGTCCTTCTTGTCACGTTGACACGTCCAGCCTTCGCCTTCGGGCTGCTGATCGAACAACATGTGCACCAAAAGTTTGGGGTCCAGCGGCATGCCGAGCACCGGTTTGAGCGCCGTGGCCGTGGCCGGCCCGTTAAAATACTTTCGCTCGCGGGTCAGGATGTAGCTCAGGCTCTCATCGTTCAGGGCAACGCGGGCGAGGTGGATACCCAAAGACGTGGTCACGTCAACGCGCATGCTTCCGGGCTTCTGGGCCAGGATCTCGGCGTAGAGAATGTGGCTCTTGCGCTTGGATAAGTCTTTGATGAGAGTGCGGGCCTTCCAGCGGCCTGAGGTTTCTTGATCGAATCGGTGTGGCGCGGTGGCGCAGGCTCCCGCAAGTACTGCGAGAGCGGCGAGCTTAATCAGCTTCAGATGCGGGCATGCGGCTCGGGCCAGAGTACTCCGGAGACGATGGAAACTCTTCGAGAGCGGTGATCTTCGATCGGATTTTGCGGATTGTCTCTTCGTCTTTTTCGTTCTCAACAGCCTTTTGATACATCAGCTTCGCTTTTGCCGGCAACTGAAATCGGTAATACGCGTCACCGAGGTGTTCCGCGATGATCGCCTCGTCGGACTTGATCTTGTACGCGAGCTCCAGCGTCTTGATCGCTTCGGAATAGCGCCCTTGCTTGAAGAGCACCCAGCCGAGCGTGTCCTGAATGTACGCGTCGTCGGGTTTGAGGTCGACGGCTCGCCGCGCGAGCTCTTCGGCTTCATTGAGGCTTTCGCCCATTTCGGCGTACGTGTATGCGAGATAGTTGAGCGCCTGCGCGTGCTCCGCGTTCAGCTCGAGAACCGTCTTCATCGAGCGGATCGTGTCCTTTCGGCGCGCGATTTTGTCGTACATCGAGCCGAGAAAGAAATGAAGCTGCTCGCTCTTCGGAAACTTCAGCGTCGCCTTTTCGAGCATCGTGACCGCCTTCGTGTAGGCCTTGTCCTCGTGCAGAAAGGACGCGTACAGCGAGTAGAATTGCTCGACATCGGGGTTGGCTTCGATCGCCGTTTCGACCATCTTGACGGCATCGCTCATGCGGCCGGCGACCTTGTGCAGATAAGCGGCATGCACGACCGACTCGGTATAAAACGAGCTCGTCGGAGGAATTTTCGCGAACTGCTCGATGGCTGAATCGTAGTCTTTGATCTCTTCGTAGATGGCGCCGAGGTAAAAGCGAATTTTGTCCGAATCGGGTGCCTGGGCGAGGATCTGCTTCAGCTTCGCCGTGGCCTTCAAATAGTCTTTCTGTTCGATGAGAATGAGGGCGATCTTCACCTTCACGTTCAAGTTCGTCGAATCCGACGCTTCGATGATCTCGAATTGGCGGATCGCCCGGTCGAAGCGCTCGTCTTCGAGGTACACGCGGCCGAGCGTATCGGCGACGCGCTCACTCGGGCCGTGCTTGTCCTGAAACGTCTCGAGCAGGCTGGTCATCTGGTTCTTCTTGTTCGACTCCTCGTAGAGACGGGCGAGTGACATCACGCCGTCTTCGAAGTCGGGCCGAATTTCGAGAGTCTTTTTGTAATTCTCCTCGGAGCGCTTGAGATCTTTTTGCTCCTGATACACACGCGCGATGTAGTAGTAGGGGAGATGCGGGTTCTCGGCCTCTTTGTCGGCCGTGAGTTTCTTGAACATCTCGATCGACTGCGCGTACTTTTGCTGTTCGGCGTAGAGCGCGCCGAGGTGCAGATAAGCATCGCGATTTTTCGGATCCGTCTTGATCAGGGTTTCATATTCTTTTTGCGCTTTCTCGTACATTTTCAGCGAAGCGTAAAGGCCGCCCAAGAGCAGGCGCCCGTCGGCGTTCTCGGGATGCTCCCGAACGGCGTGCTCGATTTGCGCGAGAGCTTCCGAAATCAAACCCTTCTTGAGATATTCCGCGCCCAAGCGCAGGCGCACATGGGGTGAGTGCGGGTCATAGAGCAGAACGAGCTTGAACTCCTCGATCGCTTTGTCGACGAAGCCCTCGAGGCTGTAAGCTTCGCCGAGAGTGAAGTGGTAGTCGGCCTGCGTGCTCAGATAAAGTGGATCGACCGCGGCCTTGTCGGGGCTGACGTCGCTCGGCGGCTGCATGGAATCGGGCGGAATGTTTCCGTCGTGGTAAGCGGGATTCGTGAGGATCTTCGCTCCGGTTTTCGAGACGCGTTTTGGAGCGACGGTCGAGCAGGCGCTGGTGATCATCATGATCGCAACCCCTGCTAACGCTACAACTCTGGACGAGACGAGCATAAAAGTCCTTTTTTTGACCGCAACCCAAGAGGGGTTCCGGTGTCTTAAAATCGGACTTTTGCTGGGTGAACTTGAGATGGGCTTTGAATTATCGGACCGAGGTAATGAACCCAAGATCGTCTCCATCGAAAACTACGGCCATGGCGCCGACTTTGGCGCTCGACTCGACGGAGGCGGTGTCGTGGTGCCCGTTAGGTCCAGGCGACCAAATCACCAGGTGCGTGGGAATGCCGTACGGATTTCTCAAGAATTTTGCTTTATAAGGCTGGCCCCACGGATCGCGGGCCGAAAGGATCTGCTCATCGGAAGCCGGTATTCGGCCTCCACCTAGGTCCGTGCTCGAGCTCGAGCGTCCCGAAACTTGGGCCATCTCGAAGGCCATCTTCTTCATCTCACGCTCAGCATGCGCTAGACGTTCGGCCTGAAAGCTTCTTTGCACGATTGGACCGGCAATGGCAGCCACGGCAGTCACCGAAGTGACTAAAGTCAAAAAGTCGAATGTGCTAAACCCTTGAATCGACTTAATAAATCTCAAAACTGACCGCCCTCATACGGTGGTGACACATTGCACTCGTACTTTCGGCTGGTTCTGAAAAAAACTTGAGCGACTAACCGCGACAATTCCGCAGCGCCTCATAGAGAGAAAGGGCCACGAGGTGGGGTGCAGCATTTGTGTTTTTGGTAAGTCCGAATTGGACATTTTGAGGTGCGATTTTCTGTGTATCCAGTGTGTAAAAATTAGGGAATTTGTGCACTTGACAGGCTGTGACGCCCTGCCTATTCTCGCAGGCCAAAATAGTCAGGTCCTCTGATTTCTCCGAGGGGAAAACGGAGATTCGGATTTTCAAGGGAGGCAGTTTTGAACACTCAGACACAAACGCAGACCGTAATGGCCCGCACAACCGCCGGGAGCAATGTGAAAATCATTAAGCGCTACCAGAACCGTAAACTGTATGACACTCAGCAAAGCTGCTACGTGACTCTCGAGGACATCGCAAAGATGATCCGCAACAACGAAGAAGTCATGGTTATCGACAACAAAACGAAGCGTGACATCACCGCTGCAACGCTGACCCAAATCATTTTCGAAGCCGAGAAGAAAGCCTCTGAATACGCTCCGCTGAATACGCTGCGCGAAATCATTCAGCACGGTAACGGCAGCATCTCGAGCTATCTCGCAAAGCTTGGCGCTTTCCCCGCCAACGCCGTTCGCCCGACCGAGGGCCGCCTCGAAGGTATGGGCGAGTCGGTTCGTTCTTATGACGACGTGAAGTCGGGCCTCGATCAGCGTGTAGCTGCTCAGCGTCCCGAGACATTGTCTGCCTCTGAAGGTTCAGATGTAGAAGAAACTCCCGAGCTTCCCACGGCGAACAAGACGCTGAATCAGTAATCCTGGTTGAAGTGTTCTGAAGAAAAGCCTCGACGATGTCGGGGCTTTTTTTTTGCCTTCGGCGCGCCGAACTTTCAGGTTTAGTCAATCGAACGCGATTCTCCGAGTCATGTTGCACGAATCCCACAGGTTTTGTTTAGTGCGGAGGCCCTGCGCTTTGAGTCAGCAGTATGTACTGGACTGCTCATGGGCCTGGCTTAAGATTTGGCCATCAAGCGCGTTTCAAACGATGGGAGTTATAATGGCTCGTATCTTTTTTATTCTTCTCGTCCTCATAATCGGTCACGTGAGTTTCGCCGCTGAAGAAGGGCAGATCCGCATCG
>DASUEL010000121.1:0-4394 GCA_036275095.1 Bdellovibrionales bacterium | reverse complement strand
TTCTGGAACGTGTAGCCCGAGACCACGTTGGTCATCATGCCGCGGCCGCCGTTCGAGTAGCACTTGGCGTTTGTGATCGAGCCGTTGGTGACGGTGCCGAGATAAATGCCGTGGCCCGTATTGCTGTAGCTGAGCAGGTTGTTCACGGTGTTGCCGGCACTGGTTGAGCCCACCACGTAGAGGCCATCGCCGCCGTTGCTGTACACGGTAAGTCCATCGACGGTGTTGTAGTCGGAGTTGGCGCGAAGCTCGAAGCCGTTACCCGTGTTCGAGTAGCTGGTGATGTTGCGGAACGTGTTGTAGTCGGAATCATATACGCCGTTGCCGTTGGTCTGGTTCGAATGCGTCGTGACCTGATCGATCAAGTTGAAGTTCGCGAAGTTCAGATAGTACCCAGACTGAAAGCTGCCCTTGCCGATCGCGCGGCGGGCCACTGCAAATTTCGCGTAGTTGAGCGTGAACGGGCGCTGGGCATCGGTGACGCCGCCCTCGCCGTCAAATTCGCCTTCGATCCACGTGAAGTTCTGGCCGCCGACGGCGACGATGCAGCGCCGGTCGGCTGCGGCGACCTCACCGGTGTTCGACGAGCAGCTGCTCGTGGCCGAGCCGTTCCAGCTCAAAACTGCAGGTGATTTGACGACAACGCCCATGCCGTCGAGATTGAGATTGTAGCCGGGAGTCGCGCGCGATGTAAGTAAGGTGAAGATCGTGCCGGCGCTGTACGTGCCATCGGGCCCGCCCGCGTCGCTGTCGGTGCCATCGAGATTGAGCACCGTGCCCGACGAGTTATCGGGCAGGGGTACGACGGCGTTCGACCACCAATCGCTCGTGTTCGTGCGATAGATGTTTCGAGTCCCGTTTGAAATCGTCACGACGTTATTGGCCCAGCCATTGCCTCCGGCGTTGATCAGGTCGGCGAGCCCCTTCGTCGACTTGAGGCCGACGGTCATGTACGTCGCCACGCCGCCTTCGACCGAGCAGATCCAATCGAACGCGCCGCCGGCTTCGTTGATTACGAGTCCCGTGCACGAGTTCGTGCCCGTGAGCTCGATTTTTCGCTTCTCTCCGCCGTGGATGCAATCGAAGTAGCTGTCGAGGCCGGCGGCGTTCACGTCGCAGGCGACGTTGCTGGCGTGATAGACGTCGGCACCGTCGTTTTTGACGTAGTCGTTCCAGTTCGTGCCGTTTGAGTATAAAGCCGCGACAGGGACGCTCTTCACGACGCCGCCGGCGCTCAAGCCTTTGGTGATCTGCTGGGCCGAGCCGTTGTTGTAGTCGAGCACGATGTCGTCGGTGTAGGTGCCTTGGCCAGGTGACGTGAAGCGCACGATGTAGGTGCATGTGGAGCTACCGTTGATCGTGCCGCCGCACGTGCCGCCCACGTGCGAGAACGGAGCGGCGAGCCCCGAGAACGCGACACCCGTCGCGTTCATCGAGCCGCTGTTGGTGATCGTGAATGTGACGTCACTCGTATCGAGATACTGAACGTTCGACCACTGAGCCGGGTTGTCGAAGCTTAAACTTGCGGCGGAGCCCACGAAGAAATCGTAAAGTGCCGCGGTCGTCGAGTTGCCGGCCGCATCGCGTGCGGTGACTTTGATCTTGTACCAGGAGCCGAGAGTGAGCGAGCAGCCGCTGAATTGGTGGCTGGTGGAATCTGCCGCGAGGCCCGTAACGGCCGTGCAGCTGTCAGCCGAATTGGTGCTGTCGCGGATGACGACGTCGTACGCCGTCTCGCCGGTCGTGTCGTTCCAGTTCGCCGTGACGGTCGTTCCGTTGGTGAGCGTATTGTCGGCGGTCACGTCGGTGCCACCCGTAGCGCCCGTGATCGTGAAGGCTGCAGGCGCGCTCGTGTCGACCGTGAAGTTGAGCGTTGCCGTGCGTTCGTTGCCGGCGGCGTCTCGGGCGATCACGATGGCTGTATAGGTCGTGCCATTGACCAAAGCGCACGAGCCGAGCGCCACGTTGGTAACGTTTGCACCAGACGAATTGTCTTCGCAATAGTTCGCCGTGATTCCAGTATCCCAAACGCCGGCATAGTAGCCGGTTTCGCCAGTCGTGTCGTTCCAATAAACGGTAGCGTCGCTGCCGTTAGTGAGCCAGCTGTCGGTCGTCACGTCGGTTCCGCCGCGAATGCCGCTCACCGTGAACGCGGCCGGAGCCGTCGTGTCGACGGTGAAACTGTAGCTGTTGTTGGAAGCGGTCTTAGTCGTCGAACCAACCCGTGCCGTGACTTGTATCAGATAGCTCGTACCGTCAGTGAGCGTGCAGCCCGCGAACGTATAGCTCAAAGCATTTGTACTAGCCGTGCAGCCGGCCGTGTCGCCCGCTTCGGCGTAGTCGGTATCGGCGGAGTTGCGAATGGCGACGTCGTAGGTCACGACGTAAGCGTTCGAGGCTGTCGCCCAGCTCGCTGTTAATGTCGTCGTCGTGCCCAGCCAGCTGTCAGCCGTGGTGTCGGTGCCGCCAGTCGCACCTGCTATCGCAAACGCATCGAGTGTCACGAAAATCCAACCGGTATTGTTTCCCGAGTCAGTCGCGTTGGCGGCCGTGGCGTCGATCACGCTGGCGTTGACATTGTTCGCATCTTGCACGTCGAGATAGCCTATCGTTCGCGTGCCTTGGGGGTTAATGTTGTACGCGGTTCCGGGTGTCAGGCTTCGCAGTGAGAGCAAGTTTCCCGCAGTGCCCTGCAATGTAAGCGCATTCGTGATCGTGAACATCTTGCCGGCTTCGAAGGTCAGTGTGCGCGGAGCCGTAACTGATTTGGTCAGGTTGTAGAAGCTCAGGTTGCCGCGCAGAGTTTGGTTGTTGCCATTGAGCGTGACCGTGTTGTTGCCGCTCGTGTAGGTGCCGTCGACATTGATACCGCCGCCGACGGTCATGTTCTGCCCATTGCTGATGAGCGTGGCGCCGAGCTGCACGGTTACGTTGTTGTTCACCGTCAGAGGCGCCGCGTGCGTCCAAGAACCCGAGCCCGAGAAGGTGAGGTTGTTGTAAGTGTGACCGAAAGCCAGTGAGCCGTAGGTGCCGTTACCCGTGTAGTTCACGGTGCCGCCGGCCGGGTTGAATGCGCCGAGCGTGACAGTCTCGCCGCCTTGAACACGGATGAACGAGCCCGTGTTTTGCGTCAGTGTTCCGCTCACCGTGAGGTTGTAACCCGCGAGGTCAAAGTTGCCGTCATTAACGACCATATTTTGAGACGCTCCGCTGAGAGCAAAGTTGCTGGCAAGAGAGGCCGTACCTGCAGTTTTGTTGATTGTAAAAGTACCTGTGGGAACAGTGCCGCCCGTTCGGCTGATCGTCTGAGCGGCTGTGCCGTTCATAGTGAGGGCGGCCGTGCCGCCGTCAAAGCCCGCCTCGACTGTCAGGTTACCGGTGACGTTGTAGCTTCCATTAAGCGCCACCGAGCCGGTCGCTTGGGACTGTCTCAGGCGCAGGTTGCTGACCGTCAGTGAGTCACCGGCTCCGAGCGTGTAGGTGTTGGCGGCTCCTCCGGCCGTGCGGCCGCCGTCGACCGTCAGCTCGTGAATCGTGAGTGAAGTCGGCACGTCGAGCGTGTAAGTGGCATTGGCGGCAGCTTGCCCGTAGAGCACAAGAGTCGTGTTGTTATGGGTGAAGGTGGTGCCCGCAGCCACACTGAAGATCGTGGCGTCGCCGTTCCACCAAACGCCGGGTGCCAGCAGCATGGCGCCGGGCGGTGCCGTGAAGCTTCCTTGCGACAAGATAAAGTGCGTGACGTTAATATCGTTCGTTCCGGCGGCGGGCGTGACCGTGCCGGCCGTTTTGTTAATCTTCAAATATGGCGCCAGGCCGCCTTGATCGGTCGAGTAAGTTTGCGCACCCGTGCCATCGAGCTCGACCGTGGCGGTACCTCCGTAAGAGCCCGTCGGAAACGAAACGTTCCCGCGCACTTTTAGGATCCCGTTGACCGCTGTCTCACTCAAAATCGCATAGCCCGTGGCCGCGCTGCGATCGAGCGCGAAATTGCCTTGTGCAATCAGCGTCTCGCCGCCGGTGATGTGCCACACGGCCAAGGCGCCCGTCGTGGCGTGACCGCTGGACATCCGCAAATGGTTGAACGTCGTGCTGCCATTGCCATCAATGAAATAATTGCGATTAACGGTTCCGGCGTAGTCGAACCATACGGTGCCTGAGTTGTGGTTGAACGTGCCGCCGAGGTGCTGAAACGCGTAGGCGTCGGCCTCGGTGGTTTTTTGAAATTTCAGAGTCGCGCTCGGCGCCGTGAACGTGCCGCCCACGAGAGCGAACTGGCTGTCGGTGACCGTGAAGTTCGAGTTGCCGCCGGTGAACGTGCCGTTATATTGGATGTAATCACTCGAGCCGATGTCGACCGTGTAGCCCGCACCTTGCGTGATCGTGCCGGTGTAGCC
>DASUEL010000120.1:0-10615 GCA_036275095.1 Bdellovibrionales bacterium | reverse complement strand
GAGAACGATCAGCTGGCCCTCTTTGGTGAGAACGAGCGGATTGATTTCGGCGATCGAACAGTCTTTCTTTTCAAACGCCGTGTAAAGGCTCTGGAACACCTTCACGGCCTGGCCGACTTGCTCGGCGGGGATGCCGATTTTGAACGCGAGCTGGCGCGCCTGAAACGGCACGAGCCCCGTCGCCGGGTCGATATCGACTTTGTGGATCTTCTCGGGATGCTTTTCGGCAACCTCTTCGATGTCCATGCCGCCTTCTGATGAAGCCATCATCGCGGCACGGCCCGTCGCGCGGTCGATCAACACCGCAACATAATACTCCTTCGCGATATTGCAGCCGGCCTCGACCAACACTTGATGAACGTGTTTGCCTTCGGGGCCGGTCTGAGGAGTGACGAGCGTCATGCCGATGATCTGGGTCGCGACCTTCTCGACTTCTTCGATCGATTTGGCGAGCTTCACGCCGCCGCCTTTGCCGCGGCCGCCGGCATGCACCTGGGCTTTTACCACCCACACGTTGCCGCCGATCAGCTTCGCGGCCTTAACCGCCTCTTCGGGCGAGCTTGCGACTTCGCCTTTCAACGTCGTGACGCCAAAGCGTCGCAACACATCTTTCGCCTGATACTCATGAATGTTCATTACGCGTCCTTCAGATTCTTGAGAGCTTCAACGAGTCCGCGAACGGCGTCGGCTGACTTGTTCAGCATCGCGCGCTCCTGGTCGTTGAGTTTGATTTCGATGACTTGTTCCATGCCGTTCCCGCCGAGTTTGCAGAGAACGCCGATGAACAGCCCGCGAATGTCATACTCGCCCTCGAGGTGAACCGCGCAGGGGAGAATGCGTTTTTGATCGCGGATGATCGCTTCGGCCATTTGCACCGCAGAAGCCGCCGGCGCGTAATACGCCGAGCCGGTCTTCAGGAGCGCCACGATTTCGGCGCCGCCATTGCGAGTGCGGTCGACGAGCGCGTCAACCCGCTCTTTGGGCATGATCTCGAGGAGCGGAACACCGCCGACCGAGCAGTGACGCGGCATCGGCACCATCGTGTCGCCGTGGCCACCGAGGACGAACGCCTGTACGTCTTTCACGCTGACTTTGAGCTCTTCAGCGATGAACGTGCGAAAGCGGGCGCCGTCGAGCACGCCGGCCATCCCGAGAATTCGATTGCGCGGAAAGCCCAGGGCTTGTTGCGCGACATACGCCATGGCGTCGAGCGGGTTGCTCACGACGATGACGACCGAGTTCGGAGAATATTTTCTGATGCCTTCGCATGCGCTCTTTACGATTTTCGAGTTCGTCGACAAAAGATCATCGCGGCTCATGCCGGGTTTTCGCGGAATGCCCGCGGTCAAGATGACGACGTCAGAGTCGGCCGTGTCGGCGTAATCTTGGGTACCGGTGATGCGGCTGTCGAAGTGCTCAACAGGCGACGAGCAGTAGAGGTCGAGCGCTTTGCCCTTGGCCGCGCCTTCGTTGATGTCGAGCAGGACGACGTCGCCCAGCTCTTTCGCGGCCGCCCAGTGCGCGCAGGTCGAGCCGACGAAGCCCGCGCCGATCACCGTAATTTTTTTGCGTTTGTGTGCCATATTCATATTCCTCACATGTTGTTGATGATTTCGGTTCCGAATTCAGAGCATTTCAAAAGGGTCGCGCCTTCCATCTGACGGTGGAAGTCGTAAGTGACCCGCTTTTTGGTGATCGAGCGCTGCAGGCCATTCTCGACCAGTGTGGCGGCTTCACCCCAGCCGAGATAATCGAGCATCATGACACCCGACAAAATCACCGAGCCCGGGTTCACCTTGTCTTGGCCGGCGTACTTGGGCGCCGTGCCGTGGGTCGCTTCGAAAACCGCGTAGCCGTCGCCGATGTTGGCACCCGGTGCGATACCGAGGCCGCCGACCTGGGCCGCCAGCGCGTCGCTGATGTAGTCGCCGTTCAAATTGGGGAGCGCCAGCACCGAGTACTCGTCGGGGCGCAAGAGCGCCTGCTGGAACATGTTGTCGGCGATGCGGTCTTTCACCACGATTTTGCCGGCCGGCGCTTTGCCGTTGTGCTTATCCCAGAGATCTTGCTCGGTGACGATGTAGTCGCCGAATTTTTCTTTCGCTTCTTGATAGCCCCAGTCGCGGAACGAGCCTTCGGTGAACTTCATGATGTTGCCCTTGTGAACGAGCGTCACACTCGGGCACTTGTTCAGAATCGCGTACTCGATTGCTTTGCGAACGAGGCGGCGCGAGCCGAACTCGCTCATGGGCTTGATGCCGATCGACGAGTTCGGGCGAATCGTTTTGCCGAACTTCTTGGCCAGCGCGATGAACTCGTTGGCCTCGGGCGAGCCGCCGGCCCATTCGACACCGGCGTAAACGTCTTCGGTGTTTTCGCGGAAGATCACCATGTTGACCTTCTCGGGCTCTTTCACCGGTGAAGGAACGCCTTGGTACCATTTGCATGGGCGAATGCACGCGTATAGGTCCATCTCTTTGCGAATGGCCACGTTCAGTGAGCGAATGCCTTTACCCACCGGAGTTTCGAGAGGCCCCTTGATTGACACGACGAAGTCTTTCATCGCGGTGATGGTTTCTTCGGGGAGCCACTCGCCGTAAAGCTTTGAGGCCTTGTCGCCGGCGTAGATCTCGTTCCAGTGAATCTTGCGCTTGCCGCTGTAGGCCTTCTGAACGGCGGCATCGAGAACGCGCACGCTTGCGGCCCAGATGTCAGGGCCGGTGCCGTCGCCTTCGATGAAATTCACGATCGGTTGATCGGGGACGACGATTTTGCCGTTTGCGCCAATTGTGATCTTTTGTCCCGCCGCCGGGACCTTAATCTTCTGATAACCCATGGAAATTTCCTTCAGATGTCTGGTTCAGATGACCAGGGGAATCCTCTTGCTTGTTAACGTGAAAACAACAAAAAATAGATAGAACGTAACTGTCGATTTTGGAACCTAAATTGGTGCCCAGAAAAGGAATTTTGCGGCGTGGCAGCGGACTCCATCATTGAGCTTCAGAACGTCACCATGAGGTTTCGCGACCTCGAGGTTCTCCGAGACGTTTCGCTCAAAATTTCACCCGGCGAAAGCTTCGTTTTGGTCGGACCGAGCGGCCAAGGGAAGTCCGTGCTCCTCAAACTCATGGCCGGGCTGCTCACGCCAACCGAGGGGCGCGTCCTTTGGGGCGGCGAAGACGCTTTGACCCTGCGTGGCGAAGCCCGTCTAAAGTGGATGCGCCAGATGGGCATGCTCTTTCAGAAGAACGCGCTCTTCGATTCGCTCTCCGTTTTCGACAATGTCGCGTTTCCTCTCCGCGAGACGACCGAACTCTCCGAGCTACACCTCGAACGCCGGGTGGACTTCTTCATCGAAGCTGTCGGGCTTGCGCACGCTCGTGCTCTTTTTCCGAACGAGATCAGCGGCGGCATGCAAAAACGCCTCGGAATCGCGCGCGCATTGGCCCTCGAGCCGAATATTATCTTCTACGACGACCCAACGGCGGGGTTGGATCCGATCACGAGCCGCATGATCATTCAGCTGATTATCGATCTGCGCAGAAAAATGAAATCAACCATCATCACGATCACGAACGACATGAACCGCGCCTATCAGGTCGCCGACCGCATGGCGATGGTCGTCGACCGCAAGGTGATCGTCACGGGCAACGTGGAGCAGACTAAACGCTTTGAAGATGCCCGCGTGCAGCAGTTCATTCGAGGCGCGCTTCACGGCCCGTTGACGGTGCACGCGGAAGGTCTCGCGGCCAACCGGGCGGGTCCGTCATGATCGAGTTCAAAAACGTCGTCAAACGATTCGGCGAGCGCACGGTTTTGAACGGCATCACGTTCAAAGTCAAAGAAGGCGACATCATCTTCATTCTAGGAACTTCGGGAACCGGTAAGTCCGTACTTTTGAAAAACATCGTGGGCCTCTTGAGGCCCGACGAAGGGGAAATCTGGATCGATGGCGAAGAGGTGAGCCGCCTCACCGAAATCGAGTACTTCCCGATACGAAAAAAGTGCGGAATGGTCTTTCAGCATCCGGCGCTCTTTGATTCACTTACCGTTTACGAGAACATCGCGTTCGGCGTGCGCCGCCATCTGAAGCTTCCCGAAGAGCAAGTCCGCCAAAAAGTGAAGCGCAGCCTTCAGCTCGTCAATCTCAGCGATATCAGTCACAAGATGCCGGCTGAAATTTCGTACGGCATGCAAAAACGCGTGAGCCTCGCGCGAACTGTGGCAATCGAGCCGCGCATTCTGCTCTTCGACGAGCCGACGACGGGCCTCGATCCGGTCACCACCAACACGGTCAATCAGCTCATCAAAGACCTCTCGCGTACGCTTAAGACGACCTCGATCGTCGTCAGCCACGACATGCAGTGCGCGCTCGACATCGCCGACCGGGTCATCGTGCTCGACAAAGGGCAAATCGTCGAAGACGCTTCGCCCGCGCAGCTCAAGCAGAGCAAAGTCCCGCTCGTGCGAGACTTTCTCGCGGAGGTGCTCGCCACATGACACACGTAGGCCGATATCTTTTCGCGATCATCGACGAGTTCGGCGTCTCCGTCATGTTCTTGAAGGAGCTGCTGCACACGGCGATCTATCGCCCGTGCTCGCCGCACTATGTTTTCGAGCAAATCTGGAAAGTGACGATTCAAAGCCTCGGCACCGTCGCGATGGCCGGTTTCTTCGTCGGCGCGATCCTCGTCGTTCAGTTCACCGTGCAGATCAGCGAGTTCGGCGCCCTCGGTTATCTCGGCGGCCTCACCACGAGCAGCACGGTACGCGAGGTGGGCCCGCTCCTGATCGCGTTCATGCTCGCGGGCAAAATCGGCGCGTACACGGCGGCCGAGCTCGGCACCATGCGCGTGACGGAACAAATCGACGCCATTCGCTGTCTCGGCGCCGATCCGCTTCAAGAAATCATCCTTCCGCGCTTTCTCGGCATCGTGATCTCGAGCTTCTTTTTGCTCGCGGTGGGTCTCTTCATGTCGATCTCGGGCGGCGTCGCGCTCGGCTATTTTTTCTCAGGGATCTCACCTGAGGAGTATTTGCGCCACATTCCGACCTTTCTGACTTGGCCCTCGGTGCTCGGGGGCCTTTACAAATGTCTCATCTTCGCCGTCACGCTCGCCACGATCTGCACATACAAAGGCTACAATACGACAGGCGGCGCGCGCGGGGTGGGCCGTGCGGTCGTCTCGACCGCGATCGTCACGATGATCGGCATCGTGACCACCGACTGGTTCACTACGCTCACGATCGAAACGGTGACCAATCTCGTTTTGGGGATGATGTCATGATCTTGAGCCAGCGAAAGGCACCTTTATGTTAGCGGCGGTCGATTCAGTCGGCGCGGGTATCATTCACGCGACTCGCGGTTTCAGCGAGTTTTTCAAGCTCGTCGGCCGCCTGTTTGTCGTGTTGTTCACGACGCCCCTGCGCGTGAAAGACGTCATCCATCAGCTCTACTTCGTCGCCAATCAAAGCGCGCCAATCATTGTTTTTTGCGTCAGCTTCGCTGCCGTCGTCACGATCATTGAAGCCGCGTTTCATATGAAAATGGTGGTTTCGAACGCCTCGATGGTCCCTGGTTTCGCGGCACTCTTGATCTTGCGCGAGCTCGGCGTCGTTATCGCGGCGCTCTTGGTCACCTCCCGAGTCGGTGCCGGCATTGCCGCCGAGGTGGGCAGCATGCAAATCACCGAGCAGGTCGATGCGCTCAAAATGCTTGGAATCGACCCGATCCGCTTTCTCGTTGTTCCCCGTTTCGTGGCGTGCGTGCTGGGTGTGGTCGTTTTGACGGTATTTTCGAACGCGGTTTGCCTGTACGGAGCCATGCTGGCCAGCACCGTCAAACTCGGTTTCACGAGCGGCGAGTTCGTGATGCACATGGACCGCTTCGTCCAATTCAAAGATCTGATCTTCGCGCTCATTAAAGGCGCGGCGTTCGGAGCCGTTATACCGGTTATCGCGTGCTTTTACGGCTTTAGATGCCAGGCGGGAGCCGAAGGCGTAGGGCTTGCGACGACAAACAGTGTGGTGGCGTCGTCCGTATCGATCATATTTTTAGATTTTATTTTGTCGTACCTTCTGTCACACTTTTACTAAGGATTTAAGCAGCTTAAGGACAAGCGCCATGAAAGTCGAAACCAAGGTCGGTCTCCTGTTTCTCGTCGCGATCTTTCTGATCATCGGCTTCGCCTATGGCTTGGGTGGCTTGAACCTGTTCAGCAATCATCACGAGCTCAACGTTCAGTACAACTTCGCGGGCGGCATCGAAGTCGGCTCACCCGTTCGCGTGATGGGAATCAAAGTCGGTAAAGTGCTGGCGATCGATTTCGATCCGAACATGAAAGACGCGAAAGGCGAAGAGGTCAAACTCCGCATTCGCATTTCAGTTTCAAAGCAAGCGTGGCCCACGGTGCGCGAAGACAGCCGCTACTTCATCAACCTCGCGGGCATCATTGGCGAGAAATTCCTCGAGATCTCCCCCGGCAGCACGGGTGCCGCCGAACTGAAGCCCGGCGCCACGGTTCGCGGCGAAGATCCGCCGCGGATCGATCAACTCATCTCGCAGAGCTACGGGCTCGCGGGCAAAATTCTCGAGTTCGTCGAGAAGAACGAGGGCAGTGTCACCAACACGCTCAAATATTTCGACCAGCTCGTCACCAATTTGAATAAAACGCTCCAGCAGCTCGACAAAACAACCAAGCGGGTCGAAGTGGCGAGCATGCTCGAGAACATTCACAAGATCACCGGCGACCTCGCGGCGGTCAGCGGAAAGCTCCGCGGCCCCGAAGCCGACAAAACCTATGACTTGATTCATCGTCTCATCTGGAGACTCGAAGCGCTCGACTCGAAAGCCATTAAGAAGTTCCTGCAAGAAGAAGGCATTCGCGCAAAGCTCTTCTGACGTCGTTCAGGGTTGACCGAACATAAAGGTGCTTACAAATGACTAGAACGGCCCTTCTCGCGACGATCTTAGCTCTGACTCTCTCGGCTTCGTCCAACGCCGCCATATTGATTGAGGACGGGCAGGCGAAGCGTACGACCGCGAAGGCCAAAATCGCCAACGACGGTCTCGCGATGAGAAAAGTACGGCGAGTTGCGATCGGCGCTTCAGCAGCGGGCCCGCTCGGCTTCGCCGGCGCGAACCTCGAGCTCAACTTCACCGACCGCTGGGGCGTCGGCGCCGGATTCGGCGGCAGCACGAACTATCAGGCCTATACCTTCCAGATTAAGCATGTATTGGCAGGAGAGTGGTTACTTCCCTACATGTCGTTTGGCTATTCGAAGTGGTACACAGCGGGGACGCCGAAGGGCCCAATTCGCGAGACGAACCCTGCATTCTTGACCGAGCGCTTCCTCAGCCCGGAGCAGAAGCACCTGGGTGACTTCTCCGTCCACCTTCTTTATCCGAGCTTCGGACTTCAATACGTCCAGCTCGGAGGTGCGTGGGCCGGCTTCTCCGTCTTCACTGAAATCCTGATGCTGGTCGATGTCGAGGACTTCGAGGCCGTTCCGACCGGAACTTTGGGAATGCTCTATTATTTCTGATCCCGAATTCTGAAGTTTGAGGGCCGGCGGCGCCCGGCCGATTTGAAATACCAAGTCTAGAAAATAAAAAAGCCTCCGGTTTCTCGGAGGCTTTTCTGTTTCGTAAGCTTAATTGCTTAAGCTAGAAACTATCTACGAGCTTTTTTCTTCGTAGCTTTTTTCTTAGCTTTCTTCTTCGTCGCTTTTTTCTTGGCCATGCTCTCCTCCTTAGGATGAGTTACCTAGTTGTACCAAAGTTTCTAGTCACAGTTTACAACGGTGACTCTCTTCGTCAACAAGAAATTTTCGCTTGAACCCCACTTTTTTCGCATTTTCGGGCGTTCAGCACTCTTCTTGCTACCTTTTTTCGGTCGATGAGTGCGTTGAGTTTACTCGCTTTCTTCATTTCGCTGTTCGGAATTCGTCTGTCGTTTCAAATCACGGACAAAATGTTCGAACGACGTCTCATCAATCGCAGATTGAGATCAAAATTGAGAGTGATCGCGCCAATTTTGATCGTTTGCGCGGTTGTTTCGAGCGCGAATCACCCGATACTTGCGTGGAGTGCCGTGTGTTTCGTCGTCGCCTGTCTCGTCGTGAGCCAATTTGTCATTCGCGCGCATCGCGAAAACAAATTTCGTGCCGACTTTCTCGATTACATCGAGCGTGTGATCATGTTCGTGCGCTCGGGTAAGCCCTTTCGTCTAGCTCTGACGAACGCATGCGACGATATTGAGCCATTTACTCAGAAAAAAATCGCGAAGATCCTAGAATTTGTGTTCTTTTCGCAACAATCCGACTTGATGACTGCAGATTTGCCGACTCAAAACCTCGTGCGCGAATTGATGGCGATCGATCGCAGCGTGCACAAATCGCTCGAGAGATTAGTTATCTTTCGCAGAAATCTCAGGCTCGAGCACGAATTTCGGAGCAAAGCCGGACAAGCGCTACGCCGAATGCGATGGCAGTCGTACATCCTCACTGGCCTCTACCTTGCCTTGCTAGCATTCGTGTTGAACATGTTTTCTTGGCGTGAAATCTGGCCGTTCTTGTGGATCTCGGTGACTTTTTTTGTCACTGGTCTTTGCTGGATGATGCTGGCAGGAAGAAAAATCAAATGGAAAATCTAGCGCCACCGCTCCGATGTCTGATTCAGGTGCGTTCAAGCATCGAAAATGGCGAGTCGACGCTGATGGGAGTGCGAAAATATCTGCAGGCGCCAGCCGACGATTTCACACCAGTCGTGGCGCGCTGGCTCTTTGAATACGAACAAGGCTTGAAAGCGACGGAGATGGAGCTGACACGCCAGCGAAAGGTCTTGCTTGAAGTCTTGCGTGCGGGTTTGTCGGGACAAGCGATTCACTCCCGGCTCGTTCAGCTTGAAGATGACTTCGTCGAGGCCTGTCGCGATCAAATGGCGTCGGAGCTCGATACGCTACCGATGAAAATGCTGATCCCGCTGCTGCTATTTCAGTTTCCGGCCTATCTGCTCCTTTTGTTCGGACCGTTAATGAGCCAATTTCTCAGGAGCCTTGAATCATGAAGCTCGTGATTCTGTTGCTCCTGTTCGGTCACGAGGTTCAGGCCGGAGCGCCTAATTCGGCGTCGTACGCAATTCGCGATTGGCAGACTCTAAGGGCTTCGGCGCTATCCGAGGCGCGCACGCAGGATGACGCGCAAAAGCGCTTGGATGAGCTCGCTCGCTTGAAGGCCTCGCGTGAGCTCTGCGAATCGCAGCTCAAGTACAGGCGTATTCCGGTCTCGTGCTTTGACCTGATTGCACGTGAAGAGCGTGCGGGTTTCATAAAGCCTGCAGACCGCGAGCGGGCCCGCTTGCAGATCGCCGATGTTTGTGTTTCGTCGGTTTCGAGAATTCGCGATCTTTCCGATGATCAGCTCCGGCTTGAAGTGCCCGATACACGTTGTAGGTCCGAGCTAGAGGCTCGGCGCGCGCGTCTGCGCTACAAGAACGGCCTCAAAGACCCTTTGCACGGATTTGATTCGCGGCACCGGTTTTGAATTTTGGCGTACTGAGTATGAAGCGAACAGTTCGTCCTGAGGCCGCCAAATATCATATACAAGAGTTCCTGGGCGAGGGCTCGATGGCATTCGTGTATAAAGCGCTTCGAATCGATAGCCGCGGGTTTTCGAGCCAGCCGGTTGCGATCAAAGTTCTCAAATCTCAGACCCAGATCCCACATCTGATACAAGAGATGCAGGCTCTCATGGGCGTGCGGTCGGCTCATTGTGTGTCTTTATTGGGATGGGAAAACCTTCCCGAGGGCCCTTCTCTCGTCATGGAATGGGTCGAAGGCATAAGCCTCGACGGACTCGCCCGGCTCGGGCCCCTCTCGAGCGAGCTGATCACCGAGATCGTAGCGCAGGTTCAGGCGGGGCTGAGTGATCTGGAGCGCGCCGGCCGGTGCCACGGCGACTTGAGCCCGTCGAACGTGCTCGTCGACATGACCGGTACCGTGAAGCTCGTCGATTTTGGCGTGAGTGGCCAACAGCCTCCGGGTCAGATCACCGGCACCGCGCGCTTCATGGCGCCTGAGCGCTGGCAGGGCGCTCCGCCCTCAATAAAATCCGATTTGTTCAGCCTTGGCTTACTGGCTCACGATCTCGCCGCGAACCGGCTTTCCGATTCGGCAAGCGCATCGTTCTGGCGAAACCGCGCGGAGACGCTAGCCGGAAGCGATCAAACTCTGCTCACATCGATGCCCGCGCACCGAGCGTTCGCCCCTGCCGCCAGTCTTCCCGAAAGGCGTGAGCAGCTCGCTCACTTAGTCGCTCAGGCCCGCGACCAAAAACAACAAATGGCGCGGACGCTGGCGCACGGTCTTGAGCGCCGGCAGATCGCGGCCCGCTGGGTGCACGTGCTTTCACTGGCGATGCTCGCCGTGGTGACGATTTATCCTATCGCGCCGTTTGGTGAGTCGGCGCAGTTCAGGCCGCAGCCGAGCGCATCTATTGAGGTTCGCACGCATTCATGGATCCGGCTGCGCTTGGGATTCATCGATCTCGGCTATGCGCCGCTTTCTCACGATAGCCTGCCGCCTGGGCTCCACCGCATTTATTGGACGTCCAAACT
>DASUEL010000119.1:0-4100 GCA_036275095.1 Bdellovibrionales bacterium | reverse complement strand
CCGCGCGCCGAGCGCGTGCTCGTGCCGGTGAACTGCGGCGCGATTCCGAACGACTTGCTCGAGAGCGAGCTCTTCGGCCACGTCAAAGGCGCTTTTACCGGCGCGATCGCCAACCGCATGGGCCGCTTCGAGTTCGCGAACAACGGAACGATCTTTCTGGACGAAATCGGCGAGCTGAGCCCGGCGCTGCAGGTGAAGCTACTGCGCGTGATTCAAGAGCGCCGCTTCGAGCCGGTTGGCAGCACCCGCACCGTCGAAGTCGACGTGCGCATCATCGCCGCGACCAACGTGAACCTCGAAGAGGCGGTCGAGCGCGGCGCCTTTCGCGAAGACCTGTTTTACCGCCTCAACGTCATTCCGCTGCATATTCCGGCGCTGCGTGAGCGCAAGAGCGACATCCCATTTTTGCTCCATCACTTCATCGAGACGTTCAACCAAACCAAGTCTCGCAACTTGACCGGCATCAGCCAGGACGCGCTCGAACTTCTGATGGCGTACGCGTGGCCGGGAAACGTTCGTGAGCTCGAGAACCTGGTCGAGCGTCTGGCGATCTTGAAGGGCTCGGGCCTCGTCGAAGTCCATGACCTGCCCGAAAAGTACCGCCAGGAGCCGCGTACCGTGAAGGTGCAAGACGCCGACATACCGGAGAGCGGAATCGATTTCAATTCGGCGGTCGACGCCTACGAAAACGCGCTCATCATTCAGGCTCTCGAGAAGACGGGCTGGAACCGCAACCGCGCGGCTCAGCTCCTCCGCCTCAATCGCACCACCCTCGTCGAAAAGATCAAGAAGAAGGGATTGCGGCAGGGGGATCTCGATCTCTAGACCGCGCGGCCCACGATCAGGGGCCGGCTCCCGGCTCTCAGCTCCCAGGCCTCGGTTCTCTGCCAAAACACCGAGAGCAGGGGCCCGTGAGCCGAGAGGAGCCGGGGCCCGTGAGCCGAGAGCAGAGAGCTGAAAACAGACCGTCGATCTCGTCTCATTTCGATACGCGACCTATCACGCTCCAGATTGAACGTCCTGAAACGCGCTCGTGGATCCCGTCACCGCTTCACAACGCGCGATTAATTCCCAATCCATCGACCCGCAAAAAACTTAGACAACCCATATGATTACCGTTCTGACACAGGCCTCTTTTCAGCTTCATTACCGGCCACGCCGCTCCGATAAGTATTCATGCGATCGAAGCTCTGGCTCGCTCTTGGAATCGTGTTCCTTTCAGGCTGTAGTGCGCCCAAAACGGACGGCGATTCCGATCAGCCGTCGACGTCGTCGTGCGGATCCGTGTCGACCGCGTCGGTGCAGGCACAAAGCGCGCCGAAAGGCGCAACACCGCTGTCGAAGAATCCGAAACTAAAGCTCGATTTGACGCCCGTAAAACTGAGCCCAGCGCTCGGACCTCAACAACTCTTCGTCGATTTCAAATCTCAGGCGTTTCAGGACCCGAAACAGATCGTCGTGCCGGCCGGCACGCGCCTGGTCGCGGTCGTCGATCATGCATGCACGAAGTCCAAAGGCTACACCATCGGCTCGGCCGACGGCTCGCTGCTTTCGGAGCGGATCATGAACAAGCGGGCCGAGAAATTTCAGAACGCCATGTTCGGAAAGAAGATTCACTCTCATTCGGTCGAGCTCGAGACCGACATGACTCTGGAAGCTCTCGAGGCGCTCGCCGACTCCGACGCGTGCCTGACAATGCTCTCGTCGAATATTCGCTTCGAGCCTTTCGTGACGTATCCGCCAGACGATACGAGCCTGGGCAGCCAGACTCACCTGCCGTTCATCAAATATCAGCAGGCCTACAATAAATTCTTCGACAATCCCGCGATCACAACGACCGTCGTGATCGCGATCATCGACTCAGGAGTCGACGTCACACACGGGGAGTTCACCTCCACCCGCTGGACGAACACGGGCGAAACAGCCGGCAATGGTGTCGATGACGACTCCAACGGCTACATCGACGACCGCTTCGGTTACAATTTCGCTTCCGATATCGGCAGCCCCGCCCCGCAAGCTTGGCCTTACCCGTATACGGGCTCCGAGGGTCATGGCACGCACGTCGCGGGGCTCGCGGCCGCCGCCACGAACAACAGCAATGGCATCGCCGGAGTCATGGGCATGAATGTCCGGATGATGGCCCTCAACGTTTTCGGCACCTCACCCTCCGCGGATACCGCGGTCATCGACGAGGCGATTCGCTACGCGATCGCCGAAGGCGCGCAAGTGATCAACCTGAGCCTCGGTGGCTTGGGCCGCGTCGCTTCGACCGGCGTCGCGCTTCAGGAGGCGATAACAGCCGGCGTGGTCGTGGTCGCCGCCGCCGGCAACAGCAACGTCGTGCTCAACAGCGGAACGTTCATGACGCCCGCTTCCTACGGGGCCGAGCTCAATGGCATGATCTCCGTGGGCTCCGTCGACGCCGTCGATGGAGCGCGCAGCAGCTTCTCCAACTGCGGAAATACGATCGTGGAGATCGCCGCTCCCGGCGCTCACGATTCGGGCGCCGATACGTCTTCTGGCGGGCTTTTGTCGACGCTTCCGAGCGGCAGCTATGGGCGCTCCATGGGCACGTCCATGGCCTCGCCAATCGTGGCGGGCGCGGCCGGCCTCGCGATCGGTCTTAAGATGCGCATGAGCCAAGCGGTCTCGCCCGCGGCGATCGAGAGCAGCCTGCTCTCCACGGCGACCACCGATTCGACGCTCACCCCGTATTTCAAGAATGGCAAAGTCCTCAACCTCGAGGCCCTTGCCAATTCGATCTCGCCCTGACCCCCGTTCAGCGACTTTTTGACTGTCTAACAAATTACCGGCTCCCGCCGGGGCCACCCGCTAAACCCTTGATAGGACGGGCTTTCCTGAGAGCCCGCCTGGCACATTGTTCGCTCTAGAGGGTTGTAGATCAGGAGATCTTTTATGAAAGCTATCATTGCAAGCTTGGCTTTAAGCGTACTTCTCGGCTCCGGCGCCCACGCGCGCGTGAGCTCGTTTCAGCGCTCCGGCGACCCGGCGGCTTCGATTTATCCGACTAGCAAAGACATCGTGAACGCCATTCGCGACGGTGACTCATGCCCGTTCAAGAGCGGCAACGAAGTCCAAGGGAACATTCACGAGCTGCAAGGCAGCCGCGTGAACTACGCCCAGGGCGGGCGGCTCGCTCCGGCTCTGGCACCGGCTAACGGTACGGACTGATTTATTCGGGCGCGGCCCGGCCATTCACTCGGCCGGCTCCGCCGATTCCTCGAGCGCGTCTGTCGCACGGTCGACGGCGCGTCTTGCTTCGCGCTTTCTTTCTTGCTCTTCTTTGTAGGCCTCACTTCGGCCGAAACCGAAAACACTCAAACGATCCTCTTTGCCGCCGAACGACGATGACAGCGACTTGCCGAGCCTCGCGATCGTCTTGCGCAGCTCCTTCCAGCCGCCCGTGCCGATCTGCTGCAGCTCACCGGCCAACGCGGAGTCGCGAAGCGCGAATAGCGCGCGGTTCTCCAGCGTGTCGTCGCCGAGTTTGATCTGCATCAAAAACACAAGTACGAGCGTGACCACTGAAATTTTCAGCACGAAAAAGATCTCACCCAAGGGTCGCTCCTTTCGCCGCGGAATTTCTGATTAGGTCGATGATCTGTTGGACTTTGAACGGCTTAGTGACGTAGTCGCAGCACCCCGCCTCGAGCGCCTTGAAAACCATCGACTCCTGCCCCTCGGTCGTGCACGCGATGATACGGGTGCGAGGAAGCTTTTCTAGAATCTCTTGCGTCGCCTGTATGCCGCTCTTGTTGGGCATCACGATATCCATGATGATGACGTCGGGCTTTTCACGAAGCGCGATTTCGATCGCCTCGGCACCGTCGGAAGCTTCACCGACGAGCTCGAAGCCAGCTTTCGCGATGATTTGCGTGAGCACTTCCCGAATAAACGCGGCGTCATCCGCCACCAGAATCCTGACACTCATTTTGCCATTATAGACTTGCTCCGGGCCGACTCCAACCGACATAATGGCGAGGCCATCATGGAGTCTGTTTCAATCAGCAAAAAAATTCTACTCGTGTTCGCCAGCCTTTCAGGACCTTATGCCTATGCGGCCATCCTCGGAATGCTGT
>DASUEL010000118.1:0-5733 GCA_036275095.1 Bdellovibrionales bacterium | reverse complement strand
CGCCGGCTTGGGCGGCGAGGTGCACGACGCCTTCGGGATTTATTTCGCTAACGTAAGCCCCAATTTTCGGGTCGTTCAAATCCAGCTTTTCGAAACTGAACCTCGAAACACCTTCTAATTGCCTCAACCGGTCACGCTTGAGGCTCGGCGCATAGTAGGAGTTCAGGTTGTCGAGACCGAATACCGAATGGCCCACGGCGGCCAGCTTTTTCACGAGATGAAACCCGATGAAACCAGCGGCACCAGTGACTAGAATTCGTGAGCCAGACATGTTCCTGACTATCGCCGAGACCCTAGAAAAATCAAGAATTTATTGGACTTCCCCGCGACCCTAATCAGATAATCGATTCGCTTCTCAAGTGGTGAATCATGGCAACCGAAATATCCGTTCTGTTACCCGTTTATAACGAGGAAGAAAACCTCCCATCGGTCATTGAAGAGCTCGATGGAGTGCTCAAAGGCATTGGCCCGCCTTACGAAATGATCGTGGTCGATGACGGGAGCAAAGACGGCAGCCCGGCGGTACTCGAAAAGCTCGTTCTAAAATACCCAAATTTGAAGGCCATCTTCTTTCGCATCAATCGGGGCCAGACCGCGGCATTCGATGCCGGTTTTCGCCATGCCGAAGGCCGCATCATTGTCACGATGGACGCCGACATGCAAAATGACCCGCGCGACATCCCCAAAATGCTGAAGATGATCGACGACGGCTACGATTTCGTCGTCGGCTGGCGCAAAAATCGCAAAGACGGATTTGTGCTTCGCAAACTCCCTTCACGCATCGCGAACTGGATCATCCGGCGCGTAACGAAAACGAAAATCCACGATCTCGGCTGCTCGCTGAAAGTCTACAAAAAAGAAATAACCGACGAGCTACGGCTTTACGGAGAAATGCACCGGTTCATCGGCGTACTCTGCGAATCAGCAGGTGGAAGGGTCGGCGAGCTGGTCGTCAATCATCGACCGCGGGTTGCCGGGACTTCCAAGTACAATCTTTCTCGAACGGTCAAAGTCATCCTCGATTTGATCACCATTTGGTTTCTCCGCAGCTACGAAACCAAGCCGATTTACGTCTTTGGTGGCATTGCCGTGGGTCTTTTCGGCTTGGGGAGCCTCATGTCCATGTATGTGCTTTGGGAGAAGTACATGCTCGAGGTCTGGGTTCATCGCAATCCGCTGTTCATTCTCGCTGTTATTTGCTTCGTGCTCAGCGCTCAATTCATAGCGCTGGGCCTGCTTGCGGAGCTCATCATTCGCACTTATTTCGAGTCCCAAGCGAAGCGCCCCTACTCGGTCAGCCACCGTTTAGGTTTCAAAAACACCCCGGCTGGCTGAGCGGCTCATCTTATGTGTGGCATTGCTGGCTTCGTTGAAAGCTCTCAATCAAATCGCTCCGAGTCAGTGATTGCCGGAATGCTGAAGTCGCTCGAGCACCGCGGCCCTGACGGTGAAGGTGTGTGGCGCTCTAAGCCCTCGAAGTGGACGGCCACGCTCGGCCATAGAAGATTGTCGATCATTGATCTGGAGCGGGGCCGCCAGCCTCTCGGCAATGAGGATGACAAAGTTCAGGTTACCTTCAATGGCGAAATATTCAACTTTCAGGAGCTTATTCCCGGCTTGATCGATCGCGCTCATAAATTTAAGACTCGCTCCGACACCGAGGTTATCGTTCACAACTATGAGGAACACGGTATTGAGGGGTTAAGAGCGCTGAACGGCATGTTTGCTTTCGCGATCTGGGACGACGAAGAACAAAGCTTGCTTCTTGCGCGCGACCGGGCCGGTATCAAGCCATTGTATTACTCCGAGCTTCCCGACGGCGGCGTCGCTTTTGCTTCGGAGCTGACGGCCCTTCTCAAACATCCGAAAGTGCCACGCGGTTACAACCAATACGCCATCCGCAATTATTTTTTCGCCGATTATATCCGGCCGCCGACGACGGCTATCGAGGGCGTGCTGAAACTTCCTCCGGGCCATTTCGTGATTTGGAAAGACGGAAAACTCTCACAGCCCGAAGCTTTCTGGAAAATCGAAGACGTCGGCCGGCTGCCCGAGCTATTCGCCACCGAGAACGAAGCCGTGCAAGCACTCACCGAACTTCTCGAAACCGCCACCCGCAGGCAGTTGATCGCGGACGTTCCCGTCGGTATCTTCTTAAGCGGCGGCATCGATTCGTCCCTCGTCACCGCGTTCGCGTCTAAACAAAAACGCGGCCTTCAAACATTTTCGGTCACATTCGAAGACCCCGAATATGATGAAGGTCCCGCAGCAAAAGCCATCGCCGACAAATTCAAAACAGTGCACCGCACCCGCACGCTGAATGAAAAGATCCTGCTCGAGTCTATCGACCGCGCCCTCACCGCTCTCGATGAGCCCATGGCCGATCCTTCGATCGTTCCGACCTACTTGCTCTCCGAGCTAGCCGCAAAACACGTGAAAGTCGTGCTCGGAGGCGACGGCGGCGACGAGCTGTGGGCCGGCTACCCGACCTATCGGGCGCACAAAGTCAGCGCTATATACGGAATCATGCCGGCACTGATGCGCGATCAGGTCATTAAGCCGCTGGTGTCTATGTTGCCGACCCAGCCCTCACGCCAAAGCTTTGAGTGGAAGCTGAAGCGCTTCACCGGACGCTGGGATAAAAATCCGAACGTGCGCCATCTCAGATGGATGTCCAATACCGATTTGCCTGAATTGCAGGCCGCATTCACACACGAGCTCGACGGTTCGCCGGTGGGCGCCGACCTGGCGAATTTCGATTTCGGCCGCGACGATCTCAATCGCTATCTCGCGCTCGACTTCATCACTTACATGTCAGGCTCCGTTTTGACGAAGGTCGACCGCGCGTCGATGGCGCACGGGCTCGAAGTTCGGCCGCCTCTACTCGACAACGAGCTCATTGAGTTCGCCTATCGCGTGCCGTTTTCGATGAAGCTCAAGGGTGGCGTTAGCAAATACCTCATCAAGAAACTGGCCCGTGAGCTGCTTCCGCCCGAAATTTTGAAATTGCCCAAGAGAGGATTCGGCATTCCGGTCAACAAGTGGGTGCGCGGCCCGCTGAAAACCCGCGTTGAATCCATACTCGGCGGTGATTCGCCCGTTTGGACCGGAGCGGGCTTGAAAATTGAAACCTTCCGCTTGTGGAACGAGCAACACCAGGAGCTCAAACGCGACCATTCTAAAACCCTATGGGCGCTCATCGCGCTCGATCATTGGATGAAACGATGCTGAGCTGGCCGTCTCCGAACTTATCCGAACGCCTTGCGGGCCGCTGGGTCAGCGTGATCATGCTACTCGGCACACTCACCCGAGCCTACGGACTCTTCGATCACTGGAAAACGAATGACCACTACAACCATGGCGGCGTCATGATCCACGTTTGGCTCCGCTGCCTGCGGAGCGTGCCATTCGATATCAGCTGGGGCCGCCTCATGGGCATCTGCGAACCCGATCAGGTCGAGATCTACCGCAATCACTCGCCGCTCTTCATGTGGCCCCTCTGGGGGCTTTCCTACCTTCTGGGAGAAGCCGAGTGGGTCGCCCGCAGTTACTACATCTTCTTTTCAATGTGTAACGTGTTTCTCGTCTATCGCATCGCTCGCCTCATTTGGCCGGATCGCCCGCTCAATTGGGTGCTTGCCACGTTTTTCCAGTCGTTCTTTCTGAGCGGAATGTATTTTGGAAGCCATCCAGAAAACATCAGCGAGATTACTCTCACGTTCATGTTAGTTTCCGCTTACCTCACTTTGACCAATCGCCTCGTTTCGGCGGCGCTCATTTGCATCGTGGCTGGCATGACGAGCTGGGTGGGATACTTCCAATTCGCTCCATTGCTGCTCTATGCGTGGGCGACCCAGAAAGGCTTGCGGAGAATAATCGGGGTGACCTTTGCGGGCGTCGCCGTTTGCGCGCTCCAGATGGCGTACCTGCGTGGCACCTTCAATTTCTGGGATTTCGTGCATTACAAGCTCACGAACCCCGAATATGTGCGCCCCAAAAGCTCGATCGACACCTACACGCTACCGTTTCGATTCGTCGAAAACTTCTTCAAGTCCCATAGCCGCCTGCTCGGGCCGCTCTTCGCGACCCTGGGATTTTACGAGCTGTTCTTCGGTTCCGCGCGAAAGCTTTGGACGATCAAACGCCAAAAGCTGTCGGAGCTCCCGCTCGATATTTGGGCAATCGTGCTTTGCGGTTTCGGCGGACTTACGTACCTGATCCCGGGCCACAAATACGCAATGGTCCACATCTTCAACTACGTCTTCCTCATGCCGATGTGGGCGCTCTTATGCACGCGGGTTTTCGGAGCTCTCTTCGGCTCCGTATCCAATGAATCCCACGCAGCAAATGGAGCTTTCAAGGTACTTAGCCGAAGGAAGCCGCTCTTCGTTCTCGCGGCCGTGTTCTTGGCTCTTTATCCCTACGGAATCTACCAGAGTAGTTTCGCTCATGACGTGGCGAACTCCCTGATGCTCAGTACAGCCCTCATTGCCTTCTTAGTCTTTGCCTTCAAAGCAAAACTCACGCGCAAGGCCCTGACGAGCCTCGCTGCATTCGCGGCGTTCGCGAATTTCAGCCAAGTCATGAACTACCGAAACGAAGCCGACACGGAATACCCGTTCTGCGTAAAGGCCCGTGAGGAATATTCGCGAACCGGTCAACCCGTCGAAACAACCGAACGAATGACGATGGCAAAGCGCCTGCTTTATTGCCGTGGAGTACCCATCATTTATAAAAACCAATGAAGGCACGAGCCGAGGAACGCGCTATTTCTTGGCGCCGCGTCCGTAGTCATCATCGTAGCGAATGATGTCGTCTTCGCCTAAATAGGAGCCAATCTGCACCTCGACGAACTCCGCGGGTACTTTACCCTCATTGCGCATGCGATGTTTAGCGCCCTTAGGAATATAAATGTAGTCACCGGCTTTCAAACGGTGCGGCTCCTCATTCAAAATAACCGTCGCTTCGCCTTTCACGAGCACCCAGTGCTCGGCGCGCTGATTGTGCGACTGATATGAAAACTGCTGCCCGACATCGACCCTTATGACTTTGACTTTGAATCCCTTATCCTCGCGAATCGTTTCGAATTTGCCCCAAGGCCTGAAGTCGAATGGGTGTTCGCGTGCGACCTGAGGGTTTCGTGCTTCGATCTGCTTGAGAAGCGCCCCCACCTTTTGCGATTCACCTTTCTTGGCGATCAGAAGCGCGTCGTCAGTATCGACAACCAGCAAATCCTGAACGTCGACCAGACCGACGGTCTTACCGGCACGTGATGTGAAGACGAAATTGGCGTTGGACTTTTCAGTCGGCACCGTGTCTTGGCTGGCTTTCGCTTTGGGATTGCGGCTGACTTCATCCCATGAGCCGACGTCGCTCCAGCCGAGCTCCGCCGGAACACAGACTTGCTCTCGCACCTTCTCCATGATTCCGTAGTCGATGCTTTTGGACTCCAGCCCCTGGTACACGTCCTTGAAGTTAGACAGATCCGGCTTCAGCGCTTGTAGTCCTTCCCACAATCCCGGCATATGCTCCTTGAAAGCCGCGATCATCGTGTTCACCTTGAATACGAAAATTCCGGCGTTCCAAAAAAAATTGCCCTTCTTCAGAAAGTCCTCTGCGGTTTTCTGGTCGGGTTTTTCACGAAACCCCCGAACGTGCCGGGCCGAGTGGCCACCACCCGCTTCAAAGACCCGTTCGTCGACCTCGATATAACCGAAGCCGGTGGCGGGATAC
>DASUEL010000117.1:0-4635 GCA_036275095.1 Bdellovibrionales bacterium | reverse complement strand
CATCCTCAAGGAAAACGCGGCGCAGATTTTGTACTCCGCGCAAAAAGAGCTCCCGGCTCTTCAGCAGAAAAACCGCAATCTAGTTGAAGCCTGGACCGCCAATCACATACTGAAGGAAACGAAAACGGTTCAAAATCCATTTGAGGGGCGCATCCATGTGTTCGCCGGAAACTCCGGGACGGGCAAGACGGCCACCCTCGTCAAGTTCGCGGGCCAGCTCGTCGTGCAGCAAAGAAAAAAGGTCGCGCTCCTAACGGCCGATGTATACAAAGTGGGAGCGGTCGATCAGCTTCGCATTTTCTCACAGATTCTAAATGCCGGTTTCGGCGTGATTCGCAGCCAAGCGGATTGGGTGAAGGCGCTCTCCGACTTCGCCGCCGCGGATGTGATCTTGGTGGACCTGCCCGGATCGTCTCTGCGCACGGCGGAAGACTTGGCACAGCTTCGCACGGTCTTGCCGCCCGGCGAAGCTCGCGCTCAGATTCACTTCGTACAATCTGTTTGCGCGAAAGACCTCGACGCGCTCGAAATCGCGCGTCGCTATGCCGCTCTCGGCTGCACGGATATGATCATGACTCATTTGGACGAGTCGCTCACTCACGGGATCGTCTATAATCTGCAACGGCTAACGGGCTGGCCTCTAAACAGTTTCGGTGTCGGAGCCAGAATTCCCGACGATCTGGAGCCCGCGACCCGCGAGCGGCTGCTCGATTTACTTTTCAAAATATCGAAATCAACTGAATCCACATCTTCATCCACAACTTCCATCTCTGAGAGGAGTCGTTAACAATGTCTTTGGCGAGAACGCGCACGTTGAGCATTACATCCGGCAAAGGCGGCGTCGGCAAGACGACCATCGCTGCAAACATGGCCCTGAACCTCGCACAAAAAGGAAAGAAAGTACTCATTCTCGACGGAGACCTCGGTATGGGCAACGTCGACATCATGTTCGGCGTTCGCGCCCAGCGTACGATTCAAGACGTGCTGGCGGGCGAGGCCACCTTGGCGAGCATCCTCGTGGACGTCGCGCCGGGCGTGACCATCATTCCGGGCGGAAGCGGTATCCTCGAATTGCAGTCGCTAAACGATTTTCAGAAGCGGGCGCTCCTTGACGAGGTCGCGGCACTGCCTCGCTCGTTCGACTTTATGATCGTCGACACCGCGCCCGGCATCGACGATCGCGTGCTCTATTTGAACTCGGCCGTTCACCAGATCGGCGTGGTGCTGACGCCGGACCCGTCGAGCATGGCGGATTCGTACGCCTTGATTAAGGTCCTGAACAAATACCATAAAGAGGACCGCTTCTCGATTATCTGCAATCAGGTGCGCGATGAGGCCGAAGGTCTCGCGCTCTTCAAGCGTCTGAGCGACGTGGCCTCCAAGTTTCTCTACGTCTCTCTCGACTACCAAGGGTCGATTCCGCACGATGCTTTACTCAATCGTGCAACAAGATCGCAACAGTTGGTCCTGTCTAGCCAACCCCATGCCAGCTCGAGCTTGGCGATCAATCAGATCACACAAAAGATGTGTGGTTTCAAAGGCATGGAGTCGGTAAAGGGCGGAATGCAGTTCTTCTGGGAGCAGCTGTTTCGAGTGGCATGACAGAATTGGACTTCTTGGGCGAGTTCTCAGTTTGATAAAATAAATACTGGGTTCGGGGTGGGTGATGTCAAAAAATTTGAATGCGATCCGCAAATATAAAGAGGCTCCTAATAAACTGACGAAGGAGCAGAAGGACAAACTCATCCTCGAGTATGCCCCTCTGATTCGCTACATCGCGCAAAAGATCGCAGTGCGGCTGCCTTCGAACATCGAGCTCGATGATTTGATCTCGAGCGGAGTGATCGGTTTGATGGACGCGATCGACAAGTACGATCCGAGCCGGGACAACAAGTTCAAAACCTACGCTGAATTCCGCATTCGAGGCTCGATCCTCGATGAGCTACGCGCGCAAGACTGGGTTCCACGCTCGGTTCGCGATAAGGCGAAGCTGCTCGATCGCACGATGATCAAGCTCGAAGCCGAGATGGGCCGCGTGGCCACCGACGAGGAAGTCGCCAACGCCCTCCAGATGTCGATGGAGGAGTTCTACGATCTCGTCAATCAGACGCGGCCGGTGAGCCTTCTTTCGATCGACGACGCGGCCACCTTCAGCAACGTCGACAAAAAATCGATTCTCAACATTCTCGAGAGCTGCAAGTTGAGCAACCCGTTCAACCAGCTGAACCTCAAGTCGGTGAAAGACATCGTCACGACCGCGATCGAGGAGCTGCCCGAAAAGCAGCGCCTGGTTCTATCTCTTTATTACTACGAAGATCTGAACCTGAAGGAGATCGGCAAGGTTTTACGCGTAACCGAGAGCCGAGTCTCCCAGCTGCACGCTCAGGCGGTATCCCGCTTGCGCGCGAAACTTGCGGCCCATTTCGAGCAAGACTCTGAAATCGTAACCTGACGCGCGTGATCCGCGCCGTACCCGCGATTTTTCTCATAACCGCTTTCAGCGCCCGGGGAGCCGAGCTCCCCAGGTGCATTGAAGGCGCCTCCGCGCTGGAGTTGGTACAGGCTACAGCGAAAGCCAATGCGACGAACGACGCCAAATATGACGGCTACAAGAAACTTCTGGAAGATGAAGACCGAGTTTCGCTCATGGCGCGGCTGGTTTACGCCGAGACGGCCGCGGCCAATTGCCCGGCGCTCGCCGAGAAAATCGCGCCGCTGATCGCGGAAGCCATAGGCAACCGGATCCGAAAAAGAAGCGGTGACGTGTCACGCGTCGTTTACCAGAGAAATCAGTTCTCCTCCTCTCTCAACATCTACACCGAGTCCCGCTACCGTGAGTTTCTTTGTCCGAAAGACCTGGCTCTATGGGCCACGGCCTTCGTCAGCGCCGAGGCGGAGCTCGCGCGCAAGGCGCCTAAACGCCTTTCACCCGATTCGGTGAACTACTACCTTTTCAAACACAGCCCGCGATTCAAGTTTCCGAATTGGAAGCTCGCCGAGGACCGTGGACACGGCGAAGAGCTGAGGCCCTGCATCCGATTTTTCAAAGTCCCGAAGTGGAGGTAGCGGGCCCGCCGCATCGCCGTCTATCGGCGCGTTCGGTAATCAGTCACCCTCGGTCTTCGCGTCCCCGGCTCCATAAGCATTCTTGATTTTTGAGATGACGCGCGCCTCGAGCTGGCGCGCCCGCTCACGGGTCATCCCGTACTTCTCGCCGATTTCTTGCAGGGTGAGTGGAGGATCCGCCAATATCCGATGCTCGAGGATGAACTTCTCTTTCTCATTGAGCTGCCCGCGAATTTCTTCGATTTTACCTTTGAGCTGCTCGACTTCCTCGAGCATGCCGAGCCGCTCGTCGATCGGCGCCTCGTCGGCGGGCGAAGCCTGCAAATCGATCAGATGTGTTTTACCGTCTTCATCAACCGGTGCGTTCAGGCTGACGTCCCGATTGCTCATCCTGTTGCTCATCATTTCGACGTCTTCCTCGGATACGCCCAAGCGTGAGCTCAAAAGCGCGACGCCGGGCTCGATACCCATGGCTTCGAGTTTCTTGCGCTCCTGCTTCAGCTGATAGAACAGCTTGCGCTGGGCCTGAGTCGTCCCGATCCGCACCAGCGAGTATTGCCGCATGAGATATTCTTGAATGTAACCGCGAATCCACCATACGGCGTAGGTGATGAGCCTTACGCCTTTGTACGGATTGAACTCCCGAACCGCATGCATGAGGCCGACGTTGCCCTCCTGCACGAGGTCGATCATTCGGGCGCCGAATTTCGAGTACTCGGCCGCGACTTTCACCACGAAACGTAGATTCGATGTGACGAGCTTTTCAGCGGCCTTGGGGTCTTTCGTTTCATAGTACTGAATCGCGTATTTTCGCTCTTCTTCGGGCGAGAGCACTTGATATTTTTTAATTTCGTTCAGGTATGCCGTCAGCGGATCGCTGATCGTGAGCGACTTGTCGGACGCCGTCGCTCGCGTTTCACTCGTGTCGGCGTCCGTCACAATTTCAGGCTCGACGGACTCGCCGGGCCCGATGACCTCAGGCTCGAGGACTTGGGGCTCGAGGATTTCGGGCTCGACAGCTTCTGGCGACGCGGTGTCGGGCTCGGCGCCGACGACTGCTTTCGGCCGAGCCGCCTTTCTTGCCTTGAGTGCAGAGGGCTTCGCGGTTCCGGCCTGAATCGGAGCCTTCTTGGCCTTGGCAGCCTTCGCGCTCGATTGTTTGGCCGTACCCGAGGACGCGGCCTTTTTGGCGGGACTCGCTTTTTTCTTCATCAACTATCCAATGAGCTTGTTCAGCTTTTCTTGCACGGTCTTTTCAACCATGCCTTTGAAAGGGGTGAGCATCAGCGGCAAGTTGATCTCGATTTGAACCCGGGAGCCGGCCGTCGCGGCGTGAACCGCCACAGCGGCTTCGAACTTTGACCCCTTCGCCGTACCGGTCATGCGGCCCTCGTCGAATTGACACTGATAGTTAGAGTCGAGTTTTCGCAGGTCGCGGTCATTCGAAAAGAACTCTTTGATTTTGGTGAAGGTATCTTTGGGAGCGAGCTGGGTTTCTACGTCGAATTTCAGTTTTGGCATGCCGCCATTTTAGTCCTTTGGGCCCGCGGGTGTCCACCCAGACCGATG
>DASUEL010000116.1:0-7074 GCA_036275095.1 Bdellovibrionales bacterium | reverse complement strand
CGGTCTGTTCGGCGTTTTGCGTGCCCCCGAAGAGCTGGGTGAAGGCCTCGTACGGATTGTTCTTCGGCTGCACCGGCGAGTTCGAGCCGTAAAACGAGGTGTAGCGCCAGGCGCCGCCGAACTCGTTCGTGCGCACGCCGAAGGGGTAACTTTTGAAACGGGTCGCGAGGCCTACTTTGTTGGCGACCTCTTGGTCGACGGAGATGCCGCTCGCAAGACCGTTGTTCACGGGATTGTTGTTGAGCCGCCCGGTCAGCGCGACTTGCATGCCCTGCGCATGGCCGTCACCGTTGTACGCAAGGCCCGCCGAATACTGCAGCCCGTAAGTGATGAGAAGTTTTGAGCGGTACGGAGCAAGCGGACTCAAAATCGGAGAAAGCTGAAAGGTCGTCTCCCCGCCCGTCGGAAGCCAGCTCGGAATATTGAAGCCGTTCGGCGTGTATACGATCACGAGCCGTTTCGGAAAAACCGTCTGGGCGTTCGCCTCCAGCAGCGGCAGCGCGAGCGTGCTGCCCGCGAGCCCCTGCAGAAACCGGCGCCGGTTCAATGCGGATTTGCTCATGACTTACTCCCCCGCCTTGACGGCGCGGCGATAACGGAAGGTCTGCGAGCCGATCAGCGACAGCACGAGCGACTTCATGTCGTAGCCTGAGGCCGCGAACTCTTTTTGAACGCCCTCGAGCGCGCACTCGTCTTCGGGCGCGGTGTTGCGGCCGTAGCCGTAGCGGAACCACTGCACGGTGATGCAGCGGCGGGCGTCTTCGCTCGACGCCACGATCGAGGCGAGCTCATCCGCGCCCGCGAACTTCGCGTTGGTGTTGCGGGTCGAGCGAATTTCGCCGGTGTTGTCGATCGCGAAGCCGTTTTCTTGAGTGCGCCACTGCCCGATCGCATCGAAATTCTCGAGACCGAAGCCGATCGGGTCGATGAGGCTGTGGCACGCCATGCATTTCTCGTTTTGCGCATGAATCAAGTAGCGCTCACGGGTGGTGTTGAAGTCGGTCGCGAGCGGCGGTGTGTTGTCGACTTCGGCCGGCGGCGGCGGAATCGAATGGCAAAGGAGCTGGGTGCGGATGAGCTTCCCGCGCTGAGTGGGCGACGTGGCGCTGGCCGTCGACGTGAGAGCGAGCAATCCGCCGAGCGTCAGCAGCCCCTTGCGCGGCTGCGACGTGAGCTCGACGCGTTGAAAGCTCGTGCCGGTGACGGCGCCCGGGAACCCGTAGAACGCCGCGAGGCTTTCGTTCAGGAAGGAGTACTTGCCTTCAAAGTAGCTGTCGAATTTTCCGTCTTGAAAGAACACGTGGTCGGTGAAGAGCAGAGCCTCGGTGCGGAACTGATCGCGCAGCTCGCTCGTGAACGCCGGAAACCGCGCCGGGTCTTTGGCGAGTCCCGGAAGTTTGTGAAGAAGCAGCCATTGATCGTGAAAATCGGCGACGGTCAGCCGCGCGCGAATGTCGGCGAGCAAGCGGCGCGCCTGCGCCTGAAGTCCCTCGCGGGTTTTGAGCTCCCCGCGCGAGGCCGCCTCGAGGAGCGCTTCGTCGGGCATAGAGCCCCAGATGAAGTACGACAGACGCGATGCGAGCTCGAAGTCGCCGAGCCCGACCACGCCGGGCGCAGCCTGCGCACTGTCTCCGAACTCGGGCCGGTACAAAAAAGCGCTCGACTGAAGCATCGCCGCGATCACCCACTCGATTCCGGTGCCGTAACCGCCCGCCGCGAAACCGGCGTCGAGTACGGCCTTGAGCCGCGCGCTCTCTTCATTCGTGAGCGGGCGGCGAAACGCGCGCCGCCCGAACGTTGAAATGAACTGCGCGCCACACGCGGCGGGACCGCTGACCGCGGGATCGCAGATCGTGTTGAATTGCGGGAGATAATTCGCGACGGCGCGTGCGGCAAGCACTTCAGCCGTCGTGAAATAGAGCTCGGCCAGCTCGGGCCCGACGTTTTGAACCGTTGATTGGTTGTTGAACCCGTTGAGCTGCACGTCGGGAGGAAACGCATCGGCCGGTCTGCCGGTCTCGCCGAGCAGATCGCGAACGGTGTTGTTGTACTCGAGGTTGGTCAGCCTGCGCATCGGCGACGCACCCGGATCGAGCGCGCCCGTGCACTGCGCGGACGGCGCGCTCTCGCGTCCCGACTCCGAGAATCTCAGAGTCGTCGGTGACGTGCAGGCAGCGGCCACGAGCGCGTTCATCGTCAAAAACGCGAGCGGCGCACGGCGATTTCGCGATTCAAAAGTGCGTTCGTTTCGTTTCAAGACAACCTCCAGGCGCGGGCCGATACTCCTATGGATTTGCAAGACTGGGGCTGGCCAAAAGCCCGTTTACGAGACCTAGATCGTCCGAAAGTGTTAACTACTTTAGCCTGGTTTTGGCCGTTACCGAGCCATGGCGCTCCAACCTTGCGAAACTGCTGGCTCGACCCGCGTATCGTTTTGAGATGTTAACTTTCTGATTTGAGAAAGGGTTTATACAGTGCGGGCGCCGGCCTGCGCGAAGTGTGTGGAAAATAAAAGGGGCCGCCTCGGTGATCGAGGCGGCCCAGCTCCGTGGGGACGGACCAAATTTGAGACCCGGCTCAGTGACCGTGAGTACCTGCGTAACCCGAGTACGCGGGCGTAAGATTTCCCGCGGCGTCGACGATGCCGTCGCCGGGATAGCCCGTTAGATTCTCAATCAATCTGATGCGCGAGGCATCGGTCACGAGCTCGTAGTAAATGTGCGAGCCCGCGGGCGTGCCGGCGTCGTTGTTCACGATCAAATTGCGCGTGAAGGTGAACGGGCCATCCAGCGAGTCGGTGTTGCGAACCCGCACGCGCCCTTGGAACGTGTTGCGGTAGATGAAGACCTGCAGCGCCTGGCCGTCCTGGTTCAGGCTCAGCGCCTCGGAACCCGCGGCTCTAATATTGTTGAAGCAGATCTCGCCGTGCGTGGTCATCGTCGCTCCATAGCCGTGCATGTTTCCGCCCAAAGCCGACAGCGTGAAGTCGTAGAAGAGATTGCGGCGCACGGTGAACTGGCGAATGTCCATCTTGAGCTCGACGCCCACTTGGCCGCCGTGAAAGACCGAGTCTTCTATGAGGAGTTTCTCTTTCGAATAAATCTTGATCGCAACACCGGCGATCGGGTGATCGTAGAATTCGCTGTCTTGAATCACCATTCCGTACGACACCGCGCCCGACATCGTCAGCGTCATGATGAACGCCGAGTTCGTGCCGTCGCCGCCGACGTGAATGCCGTGCATGCGAAGGCGGCGAAACGTCGGGTTCGGTGAGCCGCCGACTTGAAAACCGATGATGCTCGTGCGCATCGTCTCGAAGCCGTCGATGTAAACCGGGTGCGTGTCGCCGCCCACGCGAATGAGCGGGCCGACTTCGACGCCGGCCTGGTAGCCGAAATCTATCACCGGGCGCTCTCCCGGGTACGCGATCCACATATTGGAGCCGCGGAAGTCGACACGCTCCCAAGGGCCGCCGAGGCCGCCGCGGGGAAGATCGAGCACGTTATACGTACCCGCGCGATAGTAAACGATATCGGCGTTGGTAGTGCTGTAATAGAGGTCGGACATCGTACGCCACGGGCTTGCCAGGGTGCCCGCGCCGCAATCCGCGGTGCAGCCGTTCATCGGCGAGCGGCGGCCGTTGACGGCATCGACGAACTTGAAGCCGCTTTGGGTGACGGTGATCGTCCAGCTCGCGGAGACTTGAGTGTTCATGGAATCGCGAACCACGATCGTCGGCGTGGCGCTCGCTTGCGGATTGGGCCAGTTGATCTCGCCCGTGGCGGCGTCGATCGTCATGCCGGCCGGAGCGTTCATCAGCGAGAAAGTATACGGATACGAGCCGCCGATGACGGCCGCTCTAATATTATAGACGAGACCCGGGTACGCCCGAAAGATACGGTTGTTGGGACTCATGCCGTTGATGCCCGGTGCCTTGATGTTCGTGAGCTCGAGCGGATAGTTGGCGTTGAGCCCGTTCGGCGGAGGCGTCGGCATCGGGGTCGGAGTGGGCGTGGGCGTGGGCGTGGGCGTAGGCGCCGGAGTCGGAGCCGGAGTCGGAGCCGGCGTGGGCGTGGGTGTGGGCACCGGTGCGGGCGTAGGGGTTGGAGTCGGACCCGCGCTCTGAAGGGAGATGGTCACGACTTCGGGTGTTTTGCGCACGCGGCGCTGGCTGTCGGCCAGCCAAAAATAGATCGTCTTGGCTCCGTCGCCCGCTGATAGCTCGAAGTTCGCAGGCGGAGACGTATGCCAGCCGTCAACGCTGCCGGCTCCACCCGCGCACGCGGCCGACGCGTTGGCCGGCCGGGAGGATTGAAGCTCGCTTGCGCAAATGAAAGCCACGCGGCTCACGCCCGTGAACTCGAGCGCGATCAGGCGCTGATCGGTCATGGTGGTCGAGCCTGAGTCGACGTCGCGCGCGACCACGGCGATAGCCGTGGCTGTTTCAAGCTCGGACGCCGAGCTGTCGACCGACGGCTGGTCGGTGAAGTTGAGCTCGCCGGTTTGCTGAAAGCCTTTGCACGCCGCGAGCAGAATCGAGACGCCAATTAATAGAGATCGCAGTCCTTGAGTTTGAAACACGAAATGCCCCCTTCATGGTTCAGTTTCTTCAAACGAGAAACGCGCCACTTAAGAGCATGAGAGTGCAAGGCCGGGTCCCAAAACCCATGCGTTTAATTGCAAGCCAGGCGCAGAAAATTTACACAAGCCGCCTAATTTACTTTTCAATGTGCTTTTTAGAAAACTCTATCTATCTGTAAACAATTGCCTATTTTGTTTACTGTCGAAGTTTTCTGTTTACATTTGTAAATCGACATTCAACTTTGAGGCAATACTACCGATAGGTCTAGTGGATGAAACCGGACCTATTTAAATATGACGACTACCGCCTGTTCTTGAAGGATCAGTGCGCCTATCTCAAAGGCCAAGTCGCGGGTTTCAACTACACGATGCTCGCGCAGCAGGCGGGCGTTTCGAAGACCTTGCTCACGCTCGTGATGCGCGGCGAGCGCCGGCTTACGGCGCGCGCGATCGATAAGATCCTGCCGCTCCTGAAGCTCACGGCCAAAGAACAAAAATATTTTCGTCTGCTTTGCCGGTTCACCGATGCCGCGGACCAGGCCGAGAAATCGGCGGCGCTGGCGGAGCTCTCAAGGCTCAGCGGATTTCAGAAACATCATCCGAAAGAGTCGGAAGCGTTTCAATATCTTTCGAAGTGGTTTTACGTGGCCATTCGGGAGCTCACCGCCGACCCGGAGTTCAAGCTCTCGGCCGAGTGGATTCAGAAAAAGCTCGTCAAACCGGTACCACTGCTCGAAATCGAAGCGGCCATCGAGTTTTTGAAGCGCACGGGTTTCATCGAGGTGCTGCCCGACGGAAGAGTTCTCCCGCCCAACAAAGAGATCGACTGCATGGCCGACGTTTATAAGACGTCGCTTCTGAAATTTTATAACGAGGTCTTTTCGCTCGCGCTCGAACAGCTTCCGCGCATCGAGCCCGAACGAAAGCATCTGGTCGGGCATACGGTTGCGTTGTCGAACGAGAAATTTCAAGAGGTGCGGCAGATTCTCGATAAGGCGCTGCAAGACGTGATCGCGCTGGCGAGCGAAGACTCGAAACCAGAGACCGTATTTCAGGTCAGCCTGCTCGGGTTCCCGATGACGGCGGCGCGCGGGGGTGAGTCATGAGTCGCCTCGTGCTCGCCTTCTTACTGGCGGTCTTGTCGTCCGCATGCACGAAAAACGAGGGCGGCACCACGACCGGAACGCCGCTGCTCGAGCTCAACTTTTCAGCATACTCGTCGAGCCCGTCGTTCGGCTCCCTCGCTCTCTGCGTGAGCGAGCTGCACCTGCGTCCCGCGGGACTGACGGGCTTCAGCGTCGTCTACAGCCTGACGCCGACCGAGGTTACCGTTTCGAAAACGGGCATCCGGTTCAAAGACCTCACGATCGCGACCGGCACGTTCTCCGAAGCCAAACTGAAGCTTAGCGCGAGCTGCGCCTCCGGTCAGAGCGCCCAAGTGAGCAATCTAAACGGCAACTACGCGATCACGGATGAGCTGGAGCTACGCTTCGCGGGCCTGCTTACCGTATCGAGCGCCTCACGCAAGCTGGTGTTCGACGTACAAGACCTGGTTCTCGCGCTGGAGCCCGTCGCGTCGGCGGCCGCGTTGGCCGGCCTCATTCAGCAGTTTCACGGCAGCGTCGATCTCGTGAACCCGAATCTCATTCTCGACGACTTCGAGTCGGGCGCGATTCGGCAGGTGCAGCCGAGCCAAACGGTGCCGCGCTTTCGCGACCTTTGGAACTTCGGCAATCAAGACAACACGCTCGGTATCTTCAACGGGGCCTGCTATCTCTCGTCGTATTGCTTGCGGCAGATCGCGAACTCCGGGCCCGCCATCCTCGCGTTTTACCCGAACAACGGCCTGATCTGGCAGTGGATGCGGGAGTACCTGCAGCAACCCGCGATGTGGAAAACCGACTCGTACAATCGCATGCGGTTTTGGCTAAAGACGCCCGCCGATTTCGCTCAGGCGGCGGCCGGCGGCTACAACGTTTCAATCACCGTTTATCTGAGAGGCACGGCTGAATCGACACTGACCCGTGACGGCGGCGACCGGCGCTACGTGTATATGTACAACGTTCCGGGCACCGGCGGGTGGCACCAGATCGGGCTCGACACGCATCCCAGCTGGATCGCGGGCGGCTCCACCGAGACGGAGTATGGCGACCGGCCCTACCCGACCGGCGAGAGCGGGCACGCATTTTTCGATGCGATCACTTCGTTTCAGGTCGAGGCCCAGGCCGGCGCGATTCAGTCTTACCCCGCGACGTTTTACTTCGATCACTTCGAAGTCTATCGCGAATCCCGCGTCGAAAACGTCGAGCAGGTGTACGGCCTGCATGGCTCGTTCGATTCGGGCACGAACACTTTGAGCCTCGGCTGGCTGCGCTCGAAGCCCGAGCGCACCATCACGCATGAAGTTCGTTACGCCTTCAGCGACATTCACGCGCTCGGATGGGACAACGCGACTCCGGCGCCGGGTGGCTCCGTTTCGCCCAACCCCGACCC
>DASUEL010000115.1:0-5794 GCA_036275095.1 Bdellovibrionales bacterium | reverse complement strand
ACTCGAGCGCAGGCAATCGTCGGGTCAAGACACCGCCACCGAGATCGGCTCGGCGATTCTTTCCCAAAACCTCAAGGTCAAGACCAAGTGGGTCGACCTGCGCGTCGCCGCGACTTCGAGCACCGACGACACGCGCGTCGGCGATTCGAAGGTGGTGATGAGCCGCCAGTGGACACCGAAGATGACCACGTCGGTCAGCCGGACGATCCTCACCAACAAGACCGAAGGCAACGTGCGCTATCAGCTGAACGATAACCTCTCGGCGCTTTTCAATTGGGAGAACCGGGAGTACGGCGAAGAGGAACAGAAAGAAACGACGCAGAAATCGAGCGAAAAATTCGGCGTCGGTCTCGAATACGGGGTTGAGTTCAAATGAGACTGGCCGCGTTCGCGCTCGGATTACTGCTGGCGGTTCAAGCCCTCGCGCAAACGCCCGTCGACCTTCAAGGCATACTTCCCGAAGACGCGGCTTTTTTGAAGCGCAAATATCCGACGGCGATGAACGATCCGACTCCCGCCGCGCTCGACGAGCTCCTGCGCATTTTGTTCGCGCTCAACCATTACGAAGATCTGCAGGTGCATTACAACGCGGGTTACCGAATCGTCGGCGTTCCGATTCGCCGTATCGAGACCGTCAACGTGCGTGGCAACTCCAACATGAGCTC
Source organism: Bdellovibrionales bacterium (assembly GCA_036275095.1). Classification (GTDB taxonomy): domain Bacteria; phylum Bdellovibrionota; class Bdellovibrionia; order Bdellovibrionales; family DASUEL01; genus DASUEL01. The sequence goes on along the minus strand of DASUEL010000115.1, from coordinate 5,129 downwards.
GAGCGAGATTCTCAAGGTGCTGAATATCCGCCAAGGCGACCGCCCCGCGCGGCGGCAGATTCTCGACTCGGTTGAAAACCTCACGAAAGAGTATAATCGAAAGGGCTTCCTTACCACCGCGGTGGAAGTGTCGTTCCTCGACCAGAAATCGGGCCGCGTCGACGTCAGCATCGACGTCCGCGAGGGCCCACGGGCCAGAATCAAGCAGCTCGAAATGGAGACATCGAACCGCGAGCTTCAGCGCGACATGGCCAAGCTCGTCGCGAGCTTCGTTGGACAGCCTCTGGCCCAGACGACGATCGACGAAATTGTGGAGCGCGTGAAAGACTACTTCGTCGAAAACCGTTACTTGAACGCGCAGCTGCCGCCCGCCGACATCACCCTGAACGCGCAGAAGACGGAGGCGGTCGTAAGGTTCACTCTCGAGAACCCCTACCGGTTCTCGCTTTCATTCGAAGGCAATAAGGAATACTCCGTTCAAGAATTGATGAAGCGGCTCAACCTCAAGTCGGCGGAGCGCCTCGGGTTCAACCCTGGCGCGGAGCTTTCGGACCGCCTGAAGCAGCTTTACCAGCGAGAAGGGTTCGCGGGCGTCCAGGTCAGTTTCGACGAACGGCTGATCGCCGCCGACTACATACGGCAGTTCCGATTCACGATAAAAGAGGGGCCCAAAGTGCGGGTTCGCGGAATCGAAGTGACCGGCCGTATCAGCAAACCCGCCGAAGAGTACGCGGACTTCATCAAAGAGCATTCAGGCACGATCACCGAGCGCGGCTACTACAATGCCGACGAGCTTGAACAAGGCTATAAAAACCTCGTCGTCCACCTACAAAACCAAGGGTTTCTCAAAGCAAAAGTGCAATCAACGCGGACCTCGTTCAATAAAGACGGCTCACAAGCCACCGTGCACGTCTTTCTCGACGAGGGGCCACTCACGAAAATCCGGGAGATCCAGTTCAAAGGGCTCAAGTCATTTTCACGAGAAGAGCTTTACGAGCTGATCGGCCTGCGCGAAGGCTCCCCGCTTCACCTGAACGTCCTCGAAGAGAGCCTCCGGCGTATCCAGGAATATTACATCGCGCGCGGATATCTCGATGCCAAGATCCTGAACGATGAAGCCAATCTCGTGCGTTACAGTGAGGACAACACCGAAGCCACGCTCGTGTTCGAAATCGAGGAGGGCCCGCAAGTCAAAGTGGCCTCGATTCTCGTCGAAGGCAACGAAATCACCCGCGAAGACGTCTTCTTGCGCGAGATCGAGTTCCGTGTGGGCGACACGCTCACCGGCGACAAGATCCGCGACTCGATCTCGAGGCTTCAGCGCATGGGCCTGTTCTCGCGCGTCGACATCCGAACGCTCGAGCAAGGCACGAGCATTTCGGAGCGAACGGTGGTCGTCGACGTCACCGAGCGCAACCCGGGACTTTTCAATATCGGTACGCTCGTTAACCTCGAAGTGACGACCGAGTTTTACCCGAGCTTGCGCCTTTATTCGGGAATCGCTTATCGAAACCTAGGCGGCACGGCCCGCGCGCTTTCGGCCCGGGGCGAGATCAACGCGAACTTCAACCTTGAAAACTTTCTCGAGCACGACCTGAACCTGGGCTACCTCGAGCCGTTCATGTTCAACGACCGCATTCGCGGCCGCGTGAATCTCTCGCGCAGCCTGAACATCTTCCGCGTCGACCGCACTGCCGACCGGCGGCTCATTACGGCGCTCGAGACCAACCAGCTCTCACTGCTACTGGAAAAAGATCTGACTCGCACGTTGAAGCTGACCTGGAACGCCTGGAGCCTCGCCACCTCCCGCAAATACTCGACGGCGAGCTCGCTCGACCTCTCGAAGGTGAACATCGGCACCGTCGGCCCGATCGTCGAATGGGACCGGCGCGATCATCCGTTCGTTCCGACGACGGGCTTTCTCTACCGTATCTCCGCTGATTACTCACACCCGTCTCTCGGCAACACCGATTCCATCGAGTTCTTCAAGACGAGCACCGGCCTCAACACCTACACGCGCCTACTGGGACCGCGCCTCGTATGGGCCAACTCCATTCGCGGAGGCTACCTGCGGAGCCTCAGCAGCGAAGCCCGCGCGCGGGTCCCCGAAGAGGTGATCTTCTCGCTGGGCGGACGCTCGACCGTGCGCGGGTTCAATCAGCTGCTTGAAAGCATTCCTTCACGCGAGGAGTTCCGCATCCAGAAAGGCATCGATCCAAACAGTGAGGAGCCGATGTTCGTTACGGGACACAGCACGTTCTACCTTTTGAAAAGTGAGCTGCGCTTTCCGATCGCGGGCGAGCTCGGCGGCGTGTTCTTTTACGACGGCGGCGCCGTGCACATCTCCGACGTCACGTTTGAAGATCCTTATCGCGACTCGGCGGGTCTCGGAATCCGCTACGAAACCCCGGTTGGCCCGTTCAGTCTCGAAATTGCCTGGAAGCTCGACCGCAAGGATCGCGTATATCAGCTGGGAACGAGCGTGAAAGAAGTGAAGGAAGATCCGTTCCGAGTCCATTTGTCCATCGGCATGTTTTGAGTTAAGAAATAGTAATGGGCAACGCCGCCGACACTAATACTAAGACACATCCCGGTACGGAGACTAAACCCGAAACGCGCACGCCTTCGATGTTTAAGGTGCTGCTGCTCAATGATGACTACACGCCCATGGATTTCGTCGTACTAGTTTTGACGAAATTCTTTAGAAAAAGTGAAGTTGAAGCCACAGAGATCATGCTTCACGTTCATCACAAAGGATTTGGCGTCGCCGGAATCTACCCGCAAGAAATTGCCGAAACAAAAGTCTTCGAAGTGAATTCGTATTCCCAAAAAAGTCAGTTTCCTTTAAAATGTATCATGGAGAAGGAATAGACAAAATGCTTAGCGATCGAGCGGAAGAAGTTCTCAAGCTAGCCCTCGAAGAAGCCAGAAACAGACGACACGAATACGCCTCTCTCGAACACATTCTCTGGGCCCTGCTAAAAGAACAAGAAAGTATATATATCATCAAAGGCTGCGGCGCCAATCTCGACCGTCTCAAGTCGCGCATCGAAGAGTTCTTCAAAAAGCAAATGCCAACGCTTGATGAAGACCAGTTCGATGAAGCGACTCAAGAGACCGGCGGACTTCCGCAGATGACCCTCGCGTTCCAACGCGTGATTCAACGGGCCGTCGTACACGTCCAGAGCGCCGGCAAACAAGAAGTCACCGTGGGCAATTTGCTCGTCGCGCTTTATAGCGAGGGCGGCTCCCACGCCGTGCACTTTCTCGAGAACGAAGGCGTCACGCGCCTTGATGTCATGAACTACATTTCACACGGAAACCCGAACACGCCCGAGGCGAAAGGCGGCGCGAACGGCGACGACCCTGTGGCGCTTCTCCAAAACTACTGCGTGAATCTCAACGAAAAAGCCGCCCGCGGGCAGATCGACCCGCTGATCGGCCGCGAGGACGCGCTCACGCGCATCGAGCACACGCTCTGCCGGCGCACCAAAAACAACCCGTTGCTCGTGGGCGAGCCCGGCGTCGGCAAGACTGCGATCGTCGAAGGTCTCGCGTGGAAGATTCACAAAAAAGAGGTTCCCGAAGCGCTGAAGAACGCCGTGATCTACTCCCTCGACATGGGCGCGCTGCTCGCGGGCACTAAGTACCGCGGCGACTTTGAAGAGCGCCTTAAAGGAATTCTGAAGGCGCTCGAAAAGCAGCACCGTGCGATCTTGTTCATCGACGAAATTCATACCGTGGTCGGCGCCGGCAGCACGTCGGGCACGTCGCTCGACGCCTCCAACCTCCTGAAACCGTCGCTGGTTTCGGGTCAGGTCAGCTTCATCGGCTCGACGACGCACAAAGAGTTTCGCCGATACTTCGAAAAAGACCACGCGCTCGCCCGCCGCTTTCAAAAAATCGACGTCGACGAGCCTTCGCTTGATGACAGCTTCGAGATTCTGAAGGGCCTTCGCGGGGTGTACGAAAAATTTCACAACGTGAAGTACACGATTCCGGCGCTTCGCGCGGCCGTGAAACTTTCGAATCTGCACATTTCCGACCGGCACCTCCCTGACAAGGCGATCGACGTCATCGACGAGGCCGGCGCGAAAAAGCAAATGCAGGCGAAAGACGATGCGCCTCAGACCATCAACGTGCAGGACATCGAAGACACGGTGGCCGCGATTGCTAAGGTGGCGCCGCAGCGGGTGTCAGCCGACGACCGCGAAAAACTCAAAAACTTCGAGCGGGATCTCAGCCTGCTCATCTACGGCCAAGACAAGGCGATCTCGGCCCTGGCCGCGGCCATCAAGCTCGCGCGCAGCGGCCTGACCAAACACGACAAACCGAACGGCAGCTTCCTTTTCGTCGGGCCCACCGGCGTCGGCAAGACTGAAGTGACCAAGCAGCTTGCCAATGTGCTCGGCATCAAGTTTTTGCGCTTCGACATGACCGAATATATGGAGAAGCATGCGGTCTCACGCTTGGTCGGAGCGCCCCCCGGCTACGTCGGCTATGACGAAGGCGGCCTGCTCACCGAGGCCGTTCACAAAAATCCGCACTCGGTGCTGTTGCTCGACGAGATCGAAAAAGCTCATCCCGACCTAATCAATATTCTGCTTCAGATCATGGACTATGGCACTCTGACCGACTCCAACGGCCGCAAAGTCGACTTCAAGAACACGATCATCATCATGACCAGTAACGCCGGCGCGCGCGAGTCGCAGCGGCCGGGCCTGGGTATCGAGTCCGTTTCACAAAAAGGCGTGACGATGGAGGCCGTGAAGTCGGCGTTTAGCCCCGAGTTCATCAACCGGCTCGACGCCGTGATCGAATTCGCGCCCCTGAATCCGGAAGTCATGAGACGCGTGGTCGACAAGTTCATCATGGAGCTGCAGGAGCTGCTCGTCGAAAAGCACGTCGAGGTGGATGTGACGCCCGACGCGCGCGACTGGCTCGCCAAAAAGGGTTTCGATCCTAAGTACGGCGCCCGCCCGCTCGCGCGCGTGGTGAACGAAAACATCAAGAAGCCGCTCGCGGACGAGCTCCTCTTCGGCAAACTGATTCAAGGCGGAAAGGTCAGAGTCTTGCTCGATCGAGTGAAAGATCAACTGACGTTCGACATGACGCCGAGCCAGTCCAGC
>DASUEL010000114.1:0-2434 GCA_036275095.1 Bdellovibrionales bacterium | reverse complement strand
TCGAAGCCAAACTCGCAAGCGGCCGCTCGTGCAAACTCAACGCCCAAACCCGCTATGACGCCGACGTGACTCCTCCTCAAGTCGTCGTCGCGTTTCGCAACAGCGCCGACCACAGCTTCAACTCGGGCGAGGTGAGCTGCCGCAGACCCTGCTCCGACAAGGGCGAAGTCAATCCTGAGGAGCTTCCCCTAAATGAGTGCATCGAGCGGCACTCAGTCATACTTCACATTGAAAGCAACGAACCCGGCACGGCCTTTTTCTGCCGCCATGTCTCGGGCACCTGGCCTTCGGAACTCAGTCAGGGCGCCCATCTTTGCGCGGCGCTTGGAGTGGCCGAGAACCGAAGCGCCGCGATCAATGGTCCGTCCATTCTAGAAATCAAGCTCCCCCATCTGACCGACAGCGGAGCGCCCTACCGTATCAACGTCTTCGCCGTCGATACGGCGAACAACGCGTCGGCGGCCATCGCCGACGTGCGGGTCTACAAACCGAGATGCCCCGACGAGTCGGGTTGCCCTTCAACCTGGAAAACGTGGAAAATCGGAGGCGGCTTTTTCTGCTATCCCGCCCATGAGGTCCCGCCCTGCGTGGACACGACCTGCAAAGACGCGCAAATGGTCAAGTGAGCCGGGCGCCCGCCCTGCATTCGGTTGCAAAAACTGATTATTTTTCGGCCGCGATATTCGCCAGATCCGTTTCGGTTTCGCGAATTTGATCGAGCACCTGCTGCGCCAACTTCGTGCTGAATCCTTCGATTTTCGCGATCTCCTCGGCGCTCGCCTTTTTCAGGTCTTCGACCGAGCCGAAGTGCTCCAGCAACTTCTTTTTGCGAACGTCGCCGAGCCCGTGCACCAGATCGAGCTCACCCTCGAGGCTCGAATTTTCACGCAGCTTGCGATGGTAGCCGATGGCGAATCGATGGGCTTCGTCGCGCAGGCTCACGAGGATACGGAAGGCTTCGCTGTTCGGCAAAAACGTGATGTGTCCCACGCGGTTCGGCAAATAAAACCGCTCCTGGGTGGCCTCGACCTCTTTGTCACTGAATTCGCCTTGTGTACGCGCTTTCGCGAGAGACGCGACTGGAATATCGGTGCGCCCCAGCTCACGCAGGACTTCAACGGCCATTTTGAGCTGGCCTTTGCCGCCGTCGACCAGAATGAGCTGAGGATCGTCGTACTCCGTATGTTTCAGCCTGCGCTCGAGGACCTCTTTCATCGAGGCGTAGTCGTCCGCCTGGCTCACCGTGCGCAGCTTGTAGAGCCTATAGTGATCCTTGGCGGGCACGCCGTCCTCGAAGACGACTTGGCTGGCCACGGTCTCTTGGCCCTGAAAGTGTGAGATGTCGTAGCATTCGATGCGGGTTGGAAGCTCAGGCAGCTCGAATTTCTTCTGAATGTCTTCGAGCCCCTTCTGTTTGCGATCGGATTTTTCGACATGAACCTTGAAGTGCTCACGGGCGTTGGCGTCAACCATGTCCAGAAGCTTTGCGCCCTTCGCATCCATCGCGTGACGTACCTTTACTGGCGAGCCCCGCCGCTCTTCGAGCACCGCCGACAACAGCTTCATCAGGTCGTCGCCAAGCGTAATCGGCAGCACCACTTCATCGGGAACGAAATTCTCCTCGTAGTACTGGTTCAGAAACTCGGTGAGCCAATCTCGCGGATCTTCGTCGGGCGATGTCACATTGAGATGCGCGATGAAGTGCGGCCGCGTTCCGACGACGCGGCCGCCGCGAATGTGCAGCGTTTCGATGAGCGAGCCGCGCTCGTCTCCCAAGAACCCGATGATGTCTTGATCCTTGCCGCTCTGATCGTTAACGACGATTTGTTTTTCGAGCACCGACTGCAGCGCCTTGATGCCGTCGCGCATGCGAGCCGCCACTTCGTACTTTTCGTCGGCGGCGGCCGTTTTCATGCGGCTCTCCAGCATGTCGATGACGCTCTTGTCGCGCCCGCGCAAGAACATGACGGCCGACTTGATCTCTTCTTTGTAGGCCTCGCTCGTCACGAGGTTCACGCAAGGAGCCGTGCAGCGCCCGATCTGATGGGTCATACAGGGCCGCTTGCGCTTCGCCATGAAGTGGTCGCTGCAATCGCGGATTTGAAACAGCTGATTGAGCACGCGAATGGTTTGATGGACCACCCACCCGCTCGTGAAAGGCCCGAAATAGAGCGAGCCGTCTTTTTTGACTTTCCGCGCGAGATATAGCCGCGGAAACGGCTCAAACATGCTCACGCGAATGTAAGGGTAAGATTTGTCGTCTTTGAGGCGGATATTATACTTGGGCCGGTGTTTTTTAATGAGCGAGGCCTCGACCAGGAACGCCTCGACCTCGGTGCGCGTGCGCATGTACTCGATTTTGGCGATTTGGCCGACCAAAAACCGCGTCTTGACGGATAGGTCCTTGCTTTCGGTCAGATACGAGCGCACGCGG
>DASUEL010000113.1:0-2288 GCA_036275095.1 Bdellovibrionales bacterium | reverse complement strand
TTTGGCCGATACGCGCCGGGTGATTTTGGAAGTTAGCTCGGGATCGCGCCGGGAGCGCACTTGAGAGAGCTGCGGAATCAGCAGCACGTCGTCGAACGTTAGGCCGCGGTCGCGGTCGATGATGTCACGCCAGGTAAACTGATAGCCCATGATTGGTACCTCTCACGAAAGCCGGGACACTCTTTCATAAACCGAAAAGAAGAAAGTGTACACATAGACCTCGAGGAGGACGTTCAGTAGGACTAAGAGCACATATATTGGAGGATACGAGAAAAAATAGTATTTCGAGGTTTCGCAAATGCTGACCAAAAGGAAGACCAGCGAGACGAAAAGGATGGCCATAAAGTGCCCGCGGACCATCTCCTTGGAGCGCTTCAGGGCGTCCCGGCGGCCCGACAGGTACTCCGGATCGAACTGAGCGATGAGCGGAACGAAGGTCAGCTGAACGCTCCAAATGAGGCCCGGGATCACGAAGAGCACCAGGCCCAGAATCACTTTGGCAAGCACTCTGAGCATCTCGATGGTGAGCTGATTGAGATGGCGTTTGGCGTGGGCAAAAAAACGCGTTTCGGCGGCGCCCTCATGCAGGTCCCGCGCGTAAAGCGGTACCAGCAGCAGGTACGTTCCCGAAGCCACGACCCCCGCCAGAAAGTCGGCCAGTGGCGGCCCCACGTCGGGGTGCAGGTACTGCCCGTAAAGCATCATGAGGTAGTGGTTGAGCTCGAGTAAAAACGCGACGACCAAGAGGAGCGGCCAGGCGCGCTTGAGGATGGGTTTGAAGTCGCGGTTCGCTGCCGCGATCGAGCCGCCGATCAGAGGTTTGAATTCGATTCGATTCGGTACCGTTTGCGCGGTATCAGGTCGCCGTTCCGCCATCACTTAACTAGAACCCCGGCCGGGGAGTTTGTAAAGGTTCTTGGTCGGATCAGCGGCCCATCGCGCTCTGCAAGACGGCTTCGACTTTGGCCAGGTAGTTCCTGATTTCCTCGCGGCCTTTGGCGCTCACGCTGTAGGTCGTCAGCGGCTTGCGGTCCACGAAGCTCTTGTGAACGTCCACCAGCCCCGCCTCCTCGAGTTTTCGCATGTGACTCGAGAGGTTTCCTTTCGTCAATTCGAGGCGGTCCAGCAAAGTTTTGAAATCGACTTCGTCTTTCGAGCCCGTGAGCAGCGCCATGATCGCCAGGCGCACGCGGTCGCTCAAGAGCGGGTTCGTTTGCATGAGATCGTGCGGATTCATGTCACACCTCTCAAACCAGCGCGCTCAAGGCGCGCCGGCGTTCATTGAGCACGCGGGCAAAGGAGAGCGTCGTAAGCCCCGCGAACACGGCCATCGGCCACAGGAGCGCCTCGAAGCCCCACGCATAGTAGAAACCGCTCGCGACCAGACAGGCGACTCCCAGAGGCATCGCTTCGCGCACGCGAAACTTGAAAACGCGACCTTGTATGAGAAGATCGGCCGTGTAGACCAAAAACAGCGCGCCGATCGCCTGCGTGTGGCCGGCCATGATCAAGAGTCCGACGGCGGCGAACTTCACGAACATGTCCGAGACGAGCGTGAGGTTTCGCAGGTAGTGGAAATTCTGCGTGACATAATCCTCGAAGCTTTGACTCTGCTGGCGGGCACCCGTCCAAACGATGAAATAAACGAGTGCGACAATGAGCCCGAGCCCGGCCCCGATTTGCGCGGTTCCGACCGCGCGGATACTCGCGTCGTTTTTGGCGAGGCTCATCGTGTACGCGATAATGTGGTCCCAATAGAGCTCGACACCGACGAGCATGACGGAGATGGCGAGCAGGGCGAAGTGCAAGAGCACGTTCGTGTTGAGCGCGCGCGGGCTTGTCGTCGTTTCATTGGGGCGGTCGATGAGCCGGCGGATCAGGGCCAGGTCTTCGACCGCTTGCATGACATTCTGATTCGGATTGGACATACATACCTCCTAATCTGGTTTGTATTACAAACTAGTTTACAGGAGCGACCATGAATGTCCATGGGCCGGGCCTCGCGGCCCGGGGGGAAGGCTAAATGCCGTGCGGATTCGAGGTCTTGGCGTGTCTCAAACCGGGCCGCTCAGAGCGATTGAGACAGTGAGATTGCCAAGCCGTCAGGGTCGGCGCAGATCGCAAGCATGATGCCTTCGTTGGGGCGCTCTGTCGGAGGCATCATGAACCGAACGCCTTTTTCTTCGAGTTGTGCGCACGTGCGCTTGAGATCTTTAACGTTGAACCCGAACGTGCAGGTGCCGGCCGGCTTCTCGCCGCGGGAGGGTTGGCCGGGGCTTGCGCCTCCA
>DASUEL010000112.1:0-2854 GCA_036275095.1 Bdellovibrionales bacterium | reverse complement strand
CGGGTTTCGCGGTATCCGTCTTCTTTTTAGTGCAAGAAGCGGATGTCACGGCAAGTACTAGGCCCAAGGCCAGCGCGAGAAGTTTGGGGAACGGGCTCATAGTCTCTCCTCAAGCATTGGCGCCCGCTTGGGCGCCGCTGTAATGGGCCGCCGTTGAAGGCGGCCAGTCGGTTCGGCGGCCGGCCGTTTGAACGGCCCGGCTCACGTTTAACCGCGGTTTTTCATTTTCGGGTCGAACGCGTCCCGCAAGCCGTCACCAAACAGGTTGAACGCCAACATCGTAAGGAAGATGGCGATGCCTGGATAAATGATCAGATGCGGAAACGTCTTGATCGACTTCCAGCCTTCACTCGCCAGCACTCCCCAGCTGCTGAACGGAGGTTGAAGTCCGAGGCCGATAAAGCTCAAAAAGCTCTCAAGCAGAACGGCGGACGCGATCTGAAACGTCAGTGTGACGATGATCGGCCCCATGATGTTCGGCAAAATGTGTTTCATCAAAATACGGCGAGCCGGAACGCCTAAAGCCGTGGCGGCCTCGACGAAAAGTAATTCACGCGCTTGCAGCACCTGGCCGCGCACGAGGCGCGCCATGTTCAGCCAGCCCGTGATACTCAACGCGAGGAACATGCCGATGAGCGCTTTGACCTCGGGGTTCTCGAAAAGCGCGAGCGAATCGAAAACGACCTTTACGAGAATCAAAAGCACGATCTCCGGCAGCGTATTCAGGATGTCGACGATGCGCATGAGCATGCGGTCGACGCGGCCGCCGAACCAGCCCGAGGCCGCACCGTAGAGCAAGCCGAGTACGAGTGAAACGATCGAGGTCAGGTACGCCACCGCCATCGACATGCGCGCGCCGTAAATGATACGCGAAAGCATATCGCGCCCGAGCGCATCCGTTCCGAGCCAGTTCTGCGCGTTCGGAGACTGCAGGAGGCGGTCGATATTTTGCTCTTCAAAAGAATACGGGGCGATCCAAGGAGCCGTGGCCGCGATCAGCGTCACAAGCCCGATAAAGATTCCGGAAACGACGGCCGCCTTGTTCTTGCGCAGGCGGCGCATGGAATCGGACCACAGGCTCCGTGATGGCTGCGAAGATGGACCCGAAGAATCGGTCACTGCTGCGGTTTTCGCGGTGTTGCTCGTCACTTTTTGTCCCGTCATCAAAGGTTTCTGAGTCGTCGTCGTGCTCATTTGAGTCTAATCCTGGGATCAAAGACCGCGTACAACAAGTCCACGATCAGGGTTGCCAAAATCAGCATCACGCCGAATAGCAGCGTGAGCCCCATGATCAACGGATAATCGCGATTCGTGACACTCAGGATGAAGTGCTTGCCCATTCCGGGAACGGCAAACACGGTCTCAATGATGAATGTGCCTGACAAAATCGTTGCGAGAAGCGGGCCCGAATACGTCAAGACCGGTATCAGCGAGTTCTTCAAAACGTGTTTGAAGAGAATCACGGACCGGGCAAGACCCTTCGCTTTCGCCGTTCTTACGAAGTCACTATGGATGACGTCGAGGCAGCTCGAGCGCGTAAGGCGCGCGATATAGGCGGCCGGGCGAATGCCGAGTACGAGCACCGGCATGATGTAATATTCGGGACCGTCCCAAAGCGCCGGCGGAAGCACGCCGAGCCAGAACGAAAACACGAGAATGAAAATCGCGGCCACGAGAAAACTCGGGAGCGAAACTCCGCTCATCGCGAGAATCATCGCCGTGCTGTCTTGCCAACTATTATGTTTCGCCGCGGCCCAGACGCCCAAGGGAATGCCCAGTATGAAGCTGACTAAAAGCGCGTATACCCCGAGCTGAAACGAAACCGGGAACGTATCAGCGATGATATCTGAAACCGATCGGCCGAGATATTTATAGGACTCGCCGAAGTCACCCTGGATGAGGCCGCCCATGTAGTTCAAGTATTGAACATGCAACGGATCATTGAGGTGATACTTCGCTTCGATGTTCGCCTTCACTTCGGGCGGCAAAGCTTTGTCGCTGTCGAACGGGCCCCCAGGCAAAAACCGCAGCAACAGGAAGAGCACGGTCGCGATCACCCACAAACTCACGGTCGCGTCGAGCAGACGCCGGAGAACGTAGGTGAAAAGCTGCTGGGAGATCACGATATAGACGAACCCGACGGCCGCGACGACCAGGTCGATCGCGTATACGGCCGTGACGAGTGGCCCTTCGTGCCCGAAGACGCTGAAAAACAGCGACAAGACGAAGAGGACCCCGATGAGAGGCCCCCAGAAGTAACTCATCTTCATTGTTTGATCGCTACTTTCTTGTACGAGTAGTGCTCAAGGCGGTTCACCGGCGGATTCTCGAGGCGTTTCGAGATCAAAAGCTGGCGAACGCTGTTAAAGAGCGGAATCACCGGAGTCTCTTTCTCGACGAGCAGCTCCTGAGCTTGCGAGTACAGGCTCTTGCGTTTCTCGGGATTGAGCTCGGCCACGGCTTGCTCGATAAGCTTGTCGTAGCTGGTGTTCTTCCACTTCGTACGGTTATTCTCGGAATAGCTGGTCATGAGGTTCATGAAGTTATCCGGATCCGGGTAGTCGGCAAGCCAGCCCATGCGGAAGATTTCCGGCGGATCGGTCTTGAGGCGGTTCAGGAACACCTTCCACTCCTCATTCTGAATTTCAACTTCAATGCCGAGGTTGCGCTTGAGCTGCGCCTGGATGTTCTCAGCCACGCGGCGGTGGTCTTCGTTCGTGTTGAACACGAGCTGAATTTTCGGAAACTTCTTTTTGCCCTCGCCGTAACCGGCGTCGGCCAACAGTTTTTTCGCGGTTTCGATGTTGAAATCGAGACCCTTTTCAGGCTCGTAACCGAACATGCCGGCCGGGAT
>DASUEL010000111.1:0-10351 GCA_036275095.1 Bdellovibrionales bacterium | reverse complement strand
GGTGTTGTTTTCAAAGTCGACCAGCCTGAGCACTTCGGGGGCCGTGGACGGAATGTCGGACCGCAACCCGAAATGACGAAACAGATCGCGCAAACGGTCTTCGGAAATCTTAACGCCGACGAGTCTGGTGCCGTCATCCGTTGTCGTCCGAACGATATCGAGAGCATCCTTGCTTAGAGTTTTCAGGTATTTCCATATCGGGAGAAGTGCCCCGCTGAGAAGGTGAACCGCTTTGTGTTCATACGGAGGGATCTTTGCTTCCTCTTGTAGCCACCATTTCTCCGCCTTCGCTTTTGGGACGATGCGGTATTTCTGATTCAATTCGCTCTCGCGGACGTACGAGAGATTCCGGCCTATCGGCTTCGAGATAGAGAACATCTGATATCTTTCCCCGGTCTCCGGATCGGTGTGCGATAGTGTTCGACGGACCGCAACGAACGAGCCGTCACGCCGATCCTGAAAGAACTGATGAACCCCGCTTTCGGATAATTCCAAATATCTTGCAGGTTTCGTTGCCACTTTCAGGTTGAGCTTATAGTAGACCGTCTTCGCGGAAGTGAGCACATCGGAGTGAAGCACTTGTGGAGGTTCGGCGATCTCGACGGACGCGGCCTTCAGGTCTTCCATCCCGTCGTCCAGTTTTCCCTTCTGTTTCAGATATTCGAGCGTTTCGAGAAATGTCTCGTAGAAGTGATCGAACAGCGCATTCTGCCGGTCAACTTCGAGCGAAAGTAGACGGTTTAGAAATCGCGGGATGTTCGTCCTTTCGCCTTCGGGAACCTGCTCCACACCATCCACCACCTTTACAAGTCCCATATCGCGCAGCGCCTGCTTAGGATCTTCGATGCCGCCGATCTCGCTCCCCCGCATGATGCTCGAAAGGACGACATTCAGAGCGGAACGGCCCTCCTTCGATTCGAGGTTGTACTTATCGAGATTGCCCGCCTTCTCCGCACGCCGGTCCCCTTTGGTGAGGGCCCCCATATTGCCGAGCCTGCGGGCGATGGTCGCGGAGAATCGTTTCTCGCCGCCGAGTTCCGTGAACACCAGCAGATATACCGGCGGCGCGACCTGCCCGGTGCGATGGGTGCGCCCGAAGTCCTGGATCTGCTTGTCGGCGGACCATTTCAGCTCCGCGGCGATGTGGAGACGCCTTTGCTTGTTGCCAACATGATGCCCGGCGTGGAGGCTATCGCCCGTCGAGGCGACCTCCGACATGATCGCGATGCGCTTGTCGCCGTTCTGGAACGCGTTCTTCTCGTGCAGGTTGACAAGCTTCGACGGAACGCCTGCAAGTTGGCGGGGCCGATATTCAAGCGTGCCCGAAGCTGTGCGGATCAGACGTTTCTTTCGCCCCGTCATCTCCGCCACATTCTCGACCCCGAAGTAATTGACCAGCTGATCGAGCGGGTGCTCCGGAACTTCGAGAACGGAGAGTTTGTCTAGTAGCTCGGCCCTCATCTGCAAGGCTGCTCGGCTCTCGACCTGGTTGCCATCCGGATCGAGAACGGGAATGAATTCGATGGTTCCGCTGTACGGGTTCGTGCGCTCCTGAAAGCATGCGGTCGGGAAGCAGTTCGCGACGAGCCGGGTCAGCGTCTCGCGCGGGCTGAAGTCGAGGCCGTCGATCGCCTCTTCCTGGTCGGCCGCCCGCTCGATCTGTTTTTTCGTCTGACTCTCGCCGGTTCCGGTGATGGAGACGACCACGGACTCCTTTCGGCCCAAGGCGTCCTCGATCTCGCGGATCAGGATTGGCACCTTGAACGCGGTGATTAGATTCCTGAAGCACCTTTGATGTTCCGCCCAGAATTGGTTGACGGCCTGGCTGCGTGTTGCCTTGCCGGAATTCGTAAGATCGAGAGCCCGGTGGATGTTCCGAAAGACTTCTTGCCACCCCTGCGCCATGTTGTCGTACATCCGCCGCTGCGCTGGGGTGAGCCAGTGGGTCACCTCGCGGAACTCGACGGCGAGACCGGATTCCGGATCGGTTCCCATGCTCAGGTTCCCGCAAAGGTACCGGCCCATCGCTTTCAGATCGCGGCAGACCATCTCCAAAGCGCCCACGCCGCCCGATTCGATCTCCTCGGCGAATTGCTCGAACCCTAGCGGGAAATTGGTCCCCTCGCCCCAGAGGCCCAGCCTCGACATGTATGCGAGGTGGCGGACCTCGCCGGCGGAGGTGGCGGAGGAATAAACGACTCTTACATCGGGGAAGCGCGTCGGCTCCTGAACCTCCAGCACGGCCGCTCCCGTTTGGGTCGATTTGCCGCGATCGTCCGCGAATGCGTACTTCGCTTTGTGCCCCTCGTCGAAGATCACGACCCCGTCGCTCCCGAGCCAGCGTGTGATCTGGTCGATCCGGCGACCGCCCGATTTCGAACGCGCGATCAAAGAACGGTAGGTGCAGAAGACGATCCCGTCGCCGAAGGAGATCTCGTCGTCGGTCGGGAAATCGTTTATCGACCTTATCGGCGGCACGAGCCCGAGTCTCGCGAACTCGGCCGACACAGCTTCGATTAGGTCCGCCTTCACCGAGAACCAGACAGCTCTGCGTCTCCACTGGAACCAGTTATCCAGGATCACACCGGCCAATGTCGCCGTTTTCCCCGTCCCGGTTCCGTCACCGATGCTGATGCCTGCTCGGGAGCCGTCGGCGAGTCGTTGCTCGTGCGCCTGGCCCGCGTAGATGATCCTTTCGAGCTGCATCGCGGAGAGCCGTCCGCTATCGGACAATTCCTTCGGCAGATGCGGGCGGTAGCGAATCGGCGGGGGCTCGACATTCGCGAGGCCGGGCGTCTCCACGATGACTCCCGGGTGCGGAGAGCCGCCAACGATGTGATGCGGGGAATATGCGAGCGTCTGAGCCGTCGCGTCCGGCGCGTCCTCATCGGTGGAGGTCACCGCGGCCGGCGAGGCAAAAATAGGCGCATCTGTGCCCACCGTCATTTCGTCGTGAGTGGATAACATCTATTTGTTTATGGATTTGGGTAGAGGGCTGAAACGCAACCCCGCCGCGAGTCCCCGATCGAAAGCGTCCTCGACGGATGAAGCAGTAATATTGGCAATATCGCCCACCACCGCCTCGGACTCTCGCTCATCGGGCGTCAGCTTGCGGCCGAGGATCAAAGTCACGCCGACCGTGGTGCCGTTGCGGTAGTATTCCCGGCCGGGCAAACCAATCGCTCCGGTCACCCGAACATCGGGGAGGAGCGAGTCCCAGAAGACCCGTCCCGCTTGGGTTCGGGGTGCTCCGCTTTCGCCCAGAATGACCGCGAATCTGCCGCCGTGCGCGAGTCGCCGAAGTGCAGATTCGACGTGGCGGAATCCGAATCTGCTCCAGTTCTCCTTCACCCGCCCGCCGCTCGACGAAAACGGCGGGTTCGCCATCACCACGTTCGGCGCAGCGCTCTCGGGCAGGAGGTCGTCTATGAACTCCGCGTCGTGCCCGGTCGGATCGAAGTCGAGAAGTCTCCCAAGCGCTCGGCGCCGCGCGTCCATCTCGTTCGTCAACACGGTCGCATCGGCCGCCCGTGCCCAGACCGCAAGACTGCCCGTGCCGCATGATGGTTCGAGCACGACGTCGTCCGCGTGCAGATTCAGCAGGTACGAAGCCAGATATGCGATCGGGGCGGGCGTCGAAAATTGCTGGTATGTGACCTGTGCGGCACTCCGCCAAGACTGCGTCGGCAGTCTCTTGTACAGAGGTTTGAGGATGCCGGAGCAGGCGGTGGACGGGTCGGTCGCGCGAAGTAGTTCTTTGCCGTACTTCGCCTGAATGAGAAAGTTCAGTGCGGTCTCCGCAACTTCGTGGCACAGATGTGGATCGATCGCGAATCCGTCAATCCCGCTCCCAATGCATAGGGCGAGCAATTCGCGGTTGTTGATCGGCGTCCCCATTTCGATAATCGTTGCGACCTGTTCGACCAGGGAGAAAGGGATGTGTGCTAGTTCGATCAATGGCCTCATCACCCCGACTGCCAGCCGCTAATTTTATTGCGTGAGCGGTGCCAGTTGCCGCGTCGCTTCGCCGAGGCATTTCGGGCTGAGGCGTTTAAGCCACTCGGGCACGCTGAGGTGTAACAGAGGGACTTGCGCCAACAGTGCTTCGTCGATACCCTTCATGGAACCATCCCACACGACGATCCGGACGCCATCGCCGTATCCAAAGGACGCTTGATCCGAATAGCGGAGTCGCACCAAAGCGGCTAACGCTCTTGCGACGTGCGGGTTGGTAAAGCTGTCGAGATCGAACGCGATCTCGAGCGGTCGCCCGCGCGCGGTCCCAATGATCTCGCGGTGGGAGGTGGCCACGCCGCTGTTGCCGACGACGTATCTATCGATGAGGAACCTCTGTGCGGTTGCCGCCTTTAGCGCTCCTTCGGTGACCAGTACCGGTTCGTTCGACGCCGAATGCGGGCAGGCGTGATGCAGTGGCGCCCCGGAACCGCACCCGGTCTGCTCGTTGGAGGATGAGAGCCAGATGTACCGCCCCGACCTGTTGCTAACGAACTTCATGAATCGGATCTGGCACGCTCGGATGCGACCGTCGAACCCAATGAATGGGATCAGCATAAGATCTTCAACCGAATCCTTCCTGCTCCCAAGACGTGTCTCACCATCTTCATCCCTCCAGAACCCCGGCACTCCGGAAAACGAGAGAGGAAACAGCGCTCGATCCCCCGCGAACGCTTGGACCAGCTTCCCGACCAAAGCGTCCCGACCTCGGACCGTCTTTGGAAAACTTCCGTAATTCGCATGATCGAGAACGCCCCTGTCGCGTAGCCCACCGCGTCCGCACACTATCTCGTCACTCGACGACGCGGGGGAGAGTTCGATCAGCTTGCGGTAGACCCGATCCGTTATCTCGGGCGGAGCCAAAGCGGGTGAATGAGCGAACTTTTTTCGGGCAAGGATGGGACGAAACGGGCGCGCGAACTGCAAACCGGGATCGTGATCGTAGAAAACTCCCCATCCGTGAGGGCTGATCCGGTCCGCGTTCGTGGTGGACCGGGCGCAGAACGAGATCGTTTCCGTCGCCGTGGTGCTGCACCAATCCGGTTTTCCGCAGATCGAGCACGGGCGGTTCTTCGAAACCCTTCTGTACCCGACGCTATTGATCATCCGGACGTTCTCCCTCAGCGAGTCAACAGACTGCCAACAGCTTATTTGCTTGCGGGATTGTGGGTCGGTGAAACATGACTTTTTTGTTGACAAATGTCAGGTTCCACCACTTCTGACTGGTAGAAAGTCGGTAGGAAGCAGGACAAAAACTCGGCATTCATTCTGCCGAAAGCCAACGAAATCGGGGTGAGGCAACAGAGCGTTCGAGCCGAGTGACGGCCGACCGGATTCGGCGCGTGTAACGCGGAACGTCCCCGGGTGGCCGTCTTAGAAATTCACTTTCACGCCAGCGTGGATGAGCCGGGGCTGGGAAGGGAGGACGCCTCTCGAACGGTCGACGATGAACGTCCGGTCGAAGATGTTCTTCGCGGTAACGAAAAACGTCGAATGCCATTTTTCAATCTTGTAGTTGGCCGTTGCGTTCCAGTAGGTCTGCGACGGGATGACTCCGATTTGCCCGTTCGGCGTGGGGTTGACGGCGTTCAGATCATCGCCGAACTGCCTTCCGACGAACACATTTTCGATAAATGCGTCGATCCCGCGCTGGTGGGAATAGCCGAAGCTTGTCGTGACCAGTGTCTCCGGAGCGTACGGGAGTCGGTTCCCGGTGATGATGCAGCCCGTCGGAGAGAAACGCCGCTCGGCCGGGCAGTACTGGTTGAGGACGCTCGCCGAAGTAACGGTGCTCAGCCTGTCGCCCCTGAATTCCGCGAGCGGAAGATAGGAATAGGCGGTGCGAACGTAAAAGTTGTGCGATGACGTGAAAACGGTTCCGCTGTCGATCGAGCCGGTCAGCTCGATCCCCTGCTGCAGCGTTTGCCCGCCGTTGGTGAACTGGGTGCCGCTCGCGATCGACGCCGCGACGATCTGGTTTTCGTAATCGTTCCGGAAAAACGTGGCCGTCAGATCGACGCCGCGGAAAGGCCGTGAGCGTGCCCCAAACTCGTAGTTCCAGCTCAATTCGGAATCGAGATCCCGCACGCCCCCCGCGTCCGTCACGACATCCTCGACCCGCGGCGGGGCGAAACCGCGGTGGACGCCCGCGAATATAGTGGTGTTCTTCAGACCCGAATAGGCCACGCCGAAACCCGGGATAACCTCGGTCAAAGAAGTTTCGCCGGTAACGCCGGCGCCGCCGTTGAAAAGCAAATTTGACCGCTCATAATTGATGTTTTCGATCCTGACCCCGGGCGTGAACGCGAAATCTTTCCAAATGAACCGGTGCTGGAAGAAACCGGAGTAGACTAGAGCCTTTCTCTCGTTCTGCTCGATCAGCCGCCCGTCCCGCGAGGTCGGCAGGTCCCCATATTTCCCAAGCCGATCCTGATCCTCCCGATGGATCCGGAAGCCGATGTTCGTTTCGTTACGGACGGCCCCGAGGTTGAAGTTGAAGTTCAGCCGCGGCTCCACTCCGATGGTCAGGTAGTCCCGCAAGTTGCCCCTGTTCCCGCAGGTCGTATTGAGGTCCGCAAGGCTCAAACAATCGACGTCGCTGATTGGGTTGGTCGGGTCCGATGGGCGGAAGAGCCTGAAAGGGCGCTCGCCGGAATTCGACGTCTGCCGCCACCAATCGCGCGAGAAGTAATTGGAGTAGAAATTCGTCGTGAGGCTGATCCGAGACGAGAGCACGGCCGCGTGCTGGAGAGAGAACCCATATCGCCGCCCGTAAAAGAAATCGTTCTTGAATATATTGCCCCTCGGATCCGCGGCGAACTCCGCCTCGGTCGCTCCCGTGTAAGTGAGGTTGGAATCCTCGCGGAAGAACGTGAACTTCGCGGTGAGCGAGTTGCGGGCGTTGAAATCAAACGTCGCCTTCGAGGCAAGATCGAACAGCTTGAAGTTCGTGTTCTCGCGCGATCCGTCACCGCGTTTGTGATTGAAATTCAGAAGAGTCCCCAACCTCCCGAATGTGCCGCCGAAACCCGCCCCGCCGTTGAAGAACGAGCGGCTTCCGCCCTCCAGCAAAATATCAACGCTCGGCTTTTGCGGCGGGTTCGGGGTGATGTAATTGACCACCCCCGCGATCGTCTGGGGGCCGTACGCGATCTGCCCGGAGCCTTTGAGCACCTCGATCGATTTGTAACGCTCGACCGGCGGGTGGTAATACGACGAATTGTCGCCGTACGGGGCGTACGAGAGCGGAAGGCCATCTTCGAGCAACAGCACCTTTGTCGAGCGGGTCGGGTTGGCCCCGCGGATCCCGATATTCGGCCTCAATCCGAAACCTTCCTCATCGCGCACGTTGACGCCCGCTATCTTGCGTAGGGCTTCGGAGAAATTGAACACGCGCGCGTTTTCTAGCTCACGCCCGCCGATCCTCTCGATCGAACCCGGGATCTCGCCCAGGCTTTCCGTCGTACCGGCGAGGTACCCGGAGGCTACGGAGACCTCGGCCGCGATGGGGACGGCAGACAGCTCGATTTCTATATTATTCTCGGCGCCTGAACCGAGCCGCACCTCCCGGATCCTCGTGCCGAATGTGTCCGCGAACACCTCTATCCGATACGTTCCCGCCGCCAGATCGGAAAACCGAAATTTTCCCGACGCGTCGGTTAGCGTTTCGCGATCGAAGCGGACACCGACGCTCGAGACCTTAACGCGCGCGCCGGCGACCGCAGAGCCGTGTTCATCCCTGACGCTTCCTCCGACGCTTGCGAGTGACTGAGCGACCGCGGGCAGACCGATCACCAACAACAGAAAAACCGAACATGCGGTACGACACAAAGACATTACGATATAGGTCCCTTCATGAGATTATCTTCATAACTGCAAATGAAATTCATTTTCAATAATGGAGAATACTATTCGTCTGGGCCACGTTTGTCAAAGATTCTTTGCGAGAATCTTTCGCCTGGGCGGCGGTGTGCTAGGTCGCGCGATTAGCTGTTTTGGGTGGGGGGCTGACTATTGCCCCGTCCGGGTTAGCGTTACTTTAAAACGAGCCCCTCGCTCGGTGTTCTCCGCGGTCAGGTTTCCGTCGTGTTGGGTGACGATCCTGTGCGCGACCGAGAGGCCGAGCCCGGTGCCTTTGTCTTTGGTAGTGAAGAATGGATCGAAAATGCGTTCCTTATCGTCGGCGGCAATCCCAACGCCCGTGTCTTCGATTTCGACCGTCACGGTGTCTCCCGACTCATACGTCCGAAAGACGATTGTGCCCCCGTTTGGCGTTGCATCGAGGGCGTTGATCGCGAGGTTCAACAGCACCTGCACTATTTGCTCGGGGTCGATTTCGATCGGCGACAGTCCCGAGGCCAATTCCTTTTCTATTGAAACGCTGCCCTCCGCGGCCCGCGGGTCTAAAAGCGATATGACCGACTCCACAAGTTCGTTGACGCTCGACGGTACTTTGGAGAGTTTCGGCGGTCGGGCGAACCTGAGGAACTCGCTTACAAGCTTATCGATCCGCTCGACCTCGACCTTCGCGATACGCGCAAATTCACGTCGCGGGCTGTCCTCGGGGATTTCGTCCTCGAGAATCTCGACGGCGCCCTTGATGGCTCCCAACGGATTTCGCACTTCGTGAACTACCCCGGAGGCGATCTCCGCAAGCGAGGAAAGCCGTTCCGCCTGCAAGAGCTGCCCGACGGTCTGCCGGAGATCGGCGTACGCGGTCTGAAGCTCGGTGTTAATCCGCTCGGCACGTTCGTGTTCCCTACGTTTCTGATCCCCCAGCCATCCCGTCACCGCCCCGATCACGAAGAACAATCCGATTTCCGCGTACTGATTCAGGGCGTATTCGTAGTTTTGGTGTTGCCAGTGGAGCAGAATATGCGGCAGATACGAGACTGCGGCCAATGCGGCCGCACCGATCCCGCCACCGAGCCCGTACCAAAACGCGGCCAGGATGATCGGGATGTAAAAGATGCGCTGGTAGATTTGATGGAGGACGATGCTGTCCACCGGCGTGACATAATGAAGCACCGCGACGAACATGATCGTCACGACGAGCGCTATCACGGCGGTCGGCGAACTCTTCTTATTCATCAAGGCCGAACTTCTGCATTCGGTAGATCAACGCACTTCTCGTGATGTTCAGATAGCGAGCCGCCTGCGATTGATTTCCGTTGTGGAGATCCAGGGCGTGCGCGATGATCTCGCGCTCCAATTCTTCGAAAGAGATTCCGTCGGGCGGCAGTTCCATCTTCACTCCGCCGAAACTCGTCGCCGGCTCCCGGATGTATTCGGGAATGTCGTCTACCGTTAGACTGTTTTCATCCGAAAGAACCACCATCCGCTCGATCACGTTTTCGAGCTCGCGGACGTTGCCCGGAAATGAATATTCGGAGAGCGATTTGATCACCTCCGGTTTCATTCTCAAGCTCTCGAAACCGTGCTTCCGTTTCGCCCGGCGGAGAAAGTGATTGGCGAGCAGCGAAATGTCGTCCCGCCGCGCCCGCAATGGCGGCAGTTTTATCGGGACCACCGCAAGGCGGAAATACAAATCCTCGCGGAAGTTTCCCGCCGCGACCATTTCGTGAAGATCTTGATTGGTCGCGGCGATCACCCGCACGTCGAACTTTCGGGGATCGTTTTCACCCAGCCGGACAACTTCGCGCTCTTGTAGGACGCGAAGCAATTTCGGCTGTAGGGGAAGCGGCATCTGGCCGATCTCATCCAGGAAAAGCGTGCCGCCGTTCGCCGCCTCGAATTTGCCTTTCGTATCGGCGGTCGCGCCGGTGAAACTG
Source organism: Bdellovibrionales bacterium (assembly GCA_036275095.1). Lineage (GTDB taxonomy): Bacteria > Bdellovibrionota > Bdellovibrionia > Bdellovibrionales > DASUEL01 > DASUEL01. The sequence continues at coordinate 545 of DASUEL010000111.1, read as the reverse complement.
CCGCGCTTGTAGCCGAACAGTTCCGCCTCGATCAGCGTTTCGGGGATCGAACCGCAGTTGACCGGGATGAATGGCCCTCGCTTCCGGCGCCCTGAAAAGTGAATGCCTTTGGCGACGAGCTCCTTGCCGGTGCCGGATTCGCCCGAGATCAGCACCGTAACGTCCGATCGCGAGACCCGCTCTACTGTCTTCATCACGCTCGTCATCGCGGCAGACTCGCCGATGACGCTGTCGAGCCGGAACTCGCGTTCGACCAGTTCCCGAAGCTGCAGGTTCTCGTTCCTTGTTTCGCTAAAGCTCAGGGCTCGCTCGATGGTCAAAAGTATCTCGTCCCGATTGAATGGCTTGTTGACGTAATCGAATGCCCCTAACTTCATCGCGCTGACGGCGGTCTCCACCTCGCCGAACGCGGTCGTGACGACCACTGGGACATCACCGTTCGTAGCTTTAATTTTTTCCAAAAGCTCGAGTCCGGACAGTCTCGGCATTCGAAGATCCGTGATAACGCAATCTACCTCGTTATGTTCGAAGATCGTTAACGCTTC
>DASUEL010000110.1:0-5773 GCA_036275095.1 Bdellovibrionales bacterium | reverse complement strand
ACCGAAAGAACCGCGCTCTGATGGTTGCCCGCGAAAAACGTCTGCTTGAAATACTTTTGCGGATCGATGCCTTTCTTCTTCAGCATCATTCTCGGATACAGGTATCCCGAGCCGGATTTCTCGTCGACGAATGCGACGGTCTTCCCCTTGAGATCCTCGACTTTCTTGATTTTGCTGGACTTCTTAGTGACGAGCGCTGAGTAGTAGAACGGGCCCTCCCAGACTTTCTTCAGGAGTACTTTCGCGCCCGCCTGCTTCTCCGCGAAAACGAACGTCATAGCGGAGAAAAACGCGAAGTCGATTTTCTTTTGTTTCATCGCTTCGATGAGGCCTTGATAGTCCTTCGAGATATGGATATTGACCTCGACTCCGGTCTTCTCCTGAAGAAGCTGCGCCAGCTTCAGGCCTGAATTCTTCAGTTTTTCGGGGCTATCGCCCGGAATGAACCCGATCGTCACCTGTGACGGAGGCGCATCAGCCGCGCGGCCGGGAACGGTCGAGATGAAGAGCAGCGGCACCAGAGCCGCGAGATATAGGAGTCGTTTCATTTTGTTTCTCACGATGATTTCACCGTGATTTCACCATACTGTGCAACATGCGTCCAGGGGCGCGTCTCGCGTGGAGCCGGTACTAGGCTGAAGTCGGGTTCAGGCCCGCCCGCGCCAGCGCTTGAGGAGCTTTTCGTAAAACGGTGACGGGTTATCCGTGTCGACAAATAGCCGTTTGTAAGCTCCCGTTGAATTTCTGAACGTGGCTTGTTGCCGCTCTAAAAGATGAACGGCCTCCGTGATCGAGTCTCTGTCTTCCAGGATCACGGTTTCAATCGGCTCCCGTTTGAACGGCATCAGCAAGACCATGGGTTCCCCGCGTTTGATAATGATCTCGTCGGGTGCCCCCGGCGGAATGAATGCGTGCGCCTGAATCGCCACTGTCGCCTGATCCGATCGTATGGCAGCCTCGCCGAACTGCAGGCGGCCTGGCTGACCCGTGAGATTGTTCGGCAGGCTCTTGACCAGCACGCTCCAACCCGGAGGCGTGACGGCCATCCAACCCAGGTCGACGGAGATCACTTGAGCTTCACCGGCCTCAGGGAACGACGTCATCATATGAAACTTGTAGAACTGAAAATCTTGGCCGCCTTTCAGCTGCCATGCGCGCGGCCCCGTCCTGCGCAGGATCAGGTTGGCCGGCCATTTCAGGATGAATCCGAGCGACGTCACATCTTTAAGCGCGGGGCAAAATTCGGCGCCGAAAGAATGCATGTAGACATGATCCTCCGAAAGATCGATCGGTTGTTTCCACCCGTTTTTCTCGGCGGCACGTCTTTTCTGAAGTATGTCCCGGCTGAGCGCGATCCACTCATTGTGCTTTTGCGTGACTTTTTCAGGCATCACGTCGGTCAAGATTCCGAGGTGCGGCGACGGAATCAAAAACATGGTTTCTGACTCGGCGGCGGCGGCGGGCGCGGCCCCTGCGCTCTGAGGTTTCTTCATTTATAGGCTCCTGAGCCTCATTGTTTCATAAACCGGGGCCGCTCCATACTGGACTTAGGCTCTAGGAGGCGAAGTTCGCGCCCAGCACGAAAAACAAGAAGAGCCCGACTCGGGCCAACACGAAAAGCGTGACGATCGCTAAGGCTCCGCGGAGCACGAACTTGCTTTCGCGCAAACCGAGCCATGGCGCGAACCAAAGTGCCGCGAGCGCGATGAGCTCGAAAGCCAAAGGTATGGAAAGGCCGCGTAAGCCGGGGCCCGCGGGCACGAGAAACTCGGAGTTCCACGCCATCAGATTGAAGACTAAACCGAGGACCGCGACCGGATAATAGGCCAAGCGCTCCAACCGGCTCAGCGCGAGCATTCAGTGGTCCTGTCGGGTCAGTGGTGAAACGGTGAACTCACCGGTTCGCGCTTTTTTCAAGGCCAGCACGAACGCGAAAGCAGCGTCGCTTTCGGTGATGCACGGAACCGAGAAATCAATGCAGCTGCGCCGAATCTTGAAACTGTCGAGCAAGGATTGGCGGCCCGACGTCGTGTTGAAGACGATCGAGACTTCGCCGGAGCGAATACGATCGACACAGTTTGGCCGCCCTTGGTGTGCCTTGCGTAGCTCCAGGCATTCGATACCGTGGCCCTTCAAGAACGCGGCCGTCCCTCCGGTAGCCGAAAAGGCGTATCCGAGATTCACCAAGTCCTTTACGAGCGGCAGCAACAAATCTTTGTCTTTGTCCCGGAGCGAGAGAAAAATCTCGCCTTTTAGAGGAAGCTTGATGTGGCTCGAAATGAACGCCTTGAGCAGCGCCTCTGAATAGTCGGAGCCGCGGCCCATGGTTTCGCCTGTCGATTTCATTTCGGGCCCCAGTACCGAGTCCGCTTCAGGGAATTTCTTGAACGGAAATACGACGCCTTTGACCGCGATCTTCTGCTGCCGTTTCCAATCGTACATTTGCTTCGGCGTTTGGCCCAGGATCGCCTGCACCGCGAGATCAATGAGCGGCACGCCCGCCGCCTTGACCACGAACGGAACCGAGCGCGAGCTGCGCGGATTTGCCTCGAGCACGTAAACCTGGTCGTCTTTCACCGCGAGCTGCAAATTCAAAAGGCCGATGATGTTCAGTTTGTCGGCGAGCCGCAGGCTCAGCTCCTCGATTCGCTCGCACGTTTGGGCCTTCAGCCGCTGCGGGGGCAGTACGCCCATGCTGTCGCCGCTGTGAACGCCCGCCGCCTCGATGTGTTCGACGATTCCACCAACGAGCTTCCAGCCGTTTCCGCGTACGACGTCGACATCGACTTCGAGCGCGCGCTCGAGAAACTGGTCTATGAATAGCGGGTTTTCATCGTTGATGAAGGCGCCGTGACGCTCGAAGTAGCCTTCGAGATCTTCGCTCGTCTCGACGACTTCCATGCGGCGACCGCCCAGAACGTAGCTGGGACGGCACATCACCGGAAAGCCGATGTCTTCGACGATCGCGGCCGCTTCTTGTTTCGAGCGCGCCATGCCCGCTTTCGGAATTATTAGATTCAGCTCTTTGCAAAGCTTGGCGAAAAGCCCGCGGTCCTCGGCCAAATCGATAGCTTCGAGCGACGACCCCATAAGCTTGTATCCGTCGCGCACGAGCGCATGTGCGAGATTGATTGGCGTCTGCCCGCCGAACTGGGCCACGAAGCCTCGCGGCTGGAGAAAATGGAGGACTTCGCGCACATGCTCCGGTGTCAGCGGCTCGAAAAACAGCTCGTTAGCGGTGTCATAATCGGTCGAGACGGTCTCGGGATTCGAATTGATCATCGCGACTCGAATACCCTCGGCCTGCATGGCCTTCACGGCGCGAACGCACGAATAATCGAACTCGATCCCTTGCCCGATACGATTGGGCCCGCTGCCGATGATCGCGACGGTCTGTCCCGCGGCCGGCTCGGAACGCTTTTCGCTCCGCCCCCAATAAGAGGAGTAAAAATACGGAGTCGAGGATTCGAATTCGCCGGCACAGGTGTCAACTTGCTCGAAACGCGGATGCAGCCCCATCTGCCGCCGAACCGAGAGTACGTCCTTTTCATTCACGCCGCGGAGGCGCGCAATGAACGAGTCGGCAAAGCCCAGACGTTTCCAGCGCAATAGATTCTCGGCGGTCAGATCTTGTTTCTTGATTTGTTGCTCGGCTGCGATCAAGTCGTGGATCTCTTCGAGAAACCAAGGCGTGATCTGCGTCAGTCGGTACAGCTCTTCGAGCGTATAACCTTCGCGCATGGCTTGGGCGAGATGCAGGATCCGGGCGCTGTTCGCGGTGGCGATCTTCGACGGATCGAGCTGAACCTCGGTGAGACCATCGAGCTTGAGCTCGAGCGATTGCAACGCTTTCTGAAGCGACTCTTTGAACGTGCGGCCGATGGCCATGACCTCGCCTACGCTCTTCATCTGGGTGGTGAGCGCGTCTTTGGTGCCGGCGAACTTTTCGAACGTGAATCGCGGAATCTTCGTCACGACATAATCGAGCGCCGGTTCGTAACAACAGGGCGTGCTCTTGGTGATGTCGTTCGTGATCTCTTCTAAGCGATAGCCGATCGCCAGAAGCGCGGCGATCTTCGCGATCGGAAAACCCGTGGCCTTGCTCGCGAGCGCCGAGGAGCGGCTCACGCGCGGGTTCATCTCGATTACGACCCGCTCGCCCGTCTCAGGGTGCGTGGCAAACTGAATGTTGGCTCCGCCCGTCTCGATGCCCACGGCCTCGACGACCTTGCGGGCCTCATCACGCATGGCTTGATACTCGCGATCGGATAGAGTCTGTTGGGGCGCGACCGTGATGCTGTCACCGGTGTGCACGCCGCAGGGATCGAGATTTTCGATCGAGCAGACGACAACGAAGGTACCGGCGCGGTCGCGCATGACTTCGAGCTCGAACTCCTTCCAGCCGAGGATGCTCTCTTCGACCAGGACTTCTGAAGTCGGGCTTTCGAGGAGCGCTTTCTGAAGCATTTGACCGAACTCCTCGCGCGAATACGCGATGCCGCCGCCCCCGCCGCCAAGCGTGTAGTTCGGGCGCAAGATCAGCGGAAGTCCGAGCTCTTCGGTCAGCTTCATGCCCATTTCGAAATTTTTGACGAGCACGCTGCGTGGTGCGCGCGCGCCCACTTGATCGAGGATCTGTTTGAACGTTTCACGGTCTTCGGCCGCGCGAATCACTTTCGGCGTGGCACCCAGCATGCGCACATTGAGCCGCTCGAGCACGCCCTTGTCGGCAAGCTCAAGAGCCACATTCAACGCCGTCTGGCCTCCGAGAGTGGGAATGATCGAGTCGGGGCGCTCTTTCTCTAAGATTTTTTCGACGAAGGCGGCGGTCAGCGGCTCGACGTAGACGCGGGTCGCGATCTCGGGGTCGGTCATGATCGTAGCGGGGTTCGAGTTGACCAGAATCACCTCGAGCCCCTCTTTCATGAGCGCCTTGCAAGCTTGCGTGCCCGAGTAGTCGAATTCGCACGCCTGGCCGATCACGATCGGACCGCTGCCTAGAATCAGAACCTTTTTAACGCCTTCGTAACGTCCCATGCTCGCTTAAATCCTCAGCTTGGTGTCGTTGGTGTAAATAAAGTCGAGGCGGATATGTTTGTATTGCTCGAACTTGTACCGCATCTTCAGGAGCCTGAACATCAGGGCCTCTTTCTGAACCGCATCGAGATGCCGCACCTTTTTGACTTCTTTCAAAATGAACGATTTCGCTTCGGCCGGATGGAAGCAGAAGCCGCGCGAGAACACGAACGTGTCCTCGTAAGGAAACACTCTCGCCTCGAAAACTTCGTCGGTATTGAAGCCGCTGGTCACGTGCGAGTTCTCTAAAATCACTTTTTTATTCTCGAAGAGATCTTTCACGTAGACCGTATTGCCCTTCGTTTTGATGTACTCATACAGGCTGTGCTTTCCGCGCACGAGATTCTGAAGGTGCAAACGCTCGGTCTCGTCGACCTGAAACGGCGGATCTTCGAACGCCAGGTGCACCGGCGGAATGTGCGCGTCGGTCAGCTCGCGCGTGAACAAGTACCAGTCGAGAAACTGGGACATGCGCACTTCGAAATGAAACGTCTCGTCGCCGACCAGGCCGGCATCCTCGAAGAATTCCTTTTTCGCCTGCACGACCTCGTCGCGATATTCAGGGCCCGTGTAGTGGCCCATCAACTTATCAATTACTTTGTCGTAAATCATCGAAGCCGATCCATGAATAAATTGAAGAGCTCGCTCGCCTCATGCGGGCCGGGCGCGCTTTCGGGGTGGTACTGCACGCTGAAAC
>DASUEL010000109.1:0-2843 GCA_036275095.1 Bdellovibrionales bacterium | reverse complement strand
GTCGCCCAGGAGATTTCGTCCCCACGGGAGCTCGACGCTTACGAGGCCTTTCACTTCGACGTTCAGCGCTTTTGCAATTCCGTAGGCCAATTGGCGCGGAGTCATCTTTTGCCAGAGTTCGAGATCGCCCGCCTTTGCCTTGGCGGTCAGAGCTGTGATGAAGCCCGCGACTGCGAGCACGAATGCGACAGTTTTTAAACAGCGTTTCATAAGTCCTCCCGTTCGCGTTTCGAGTCTGCAAAGGGACGGCCAGGCCTTAAGTTGAATATCTTTAGCTCGCGAGATCGACTAAGGGGGCGCTGCCTAAAATCGGCAAAGTCCGGGCTGTGGCATGCTGGGCGGAGCGGCCAACATGTTTAGGAAGGGCCGGCCCCCACACTCACTTGAAAGACCATTGAACGGCCGTCGTCTTGAAATTCACATCAGCGGGCAAGGGGATCTTGGAGTTGCGCACGCGCTGAAACTTGGCGCCGTCCCAGCGGTAGATTTGGACGATCATTTCGTTTTTGTCGCGCGAGTAGGCGAGTGTGAGCTTGCGTGATACCGAATGTTTCTTGAGAGCTTCGCGGGTCGCGTCGCCCTTGAACCAATCGAACCTGTGGCACTCCTCCGCTTGCTCGGGCCGGCCAGTCGGAGTTAGGCACTCACCGTTGGCGATGATGGGCGAGAGTTGCTCCTTCGCCCGCTTTTCAATCGAGGACGGCCAATTCTTGAGGTGAATGTAGAAAGTGGGAGCGGACGAGGCGTCCATCGAGGCCGCAGCGAGTGCGGCCGCAATAAGTTTCGATGCGAGTTTGAGAAACATAGGACCGTATTAGAACTTCGCCACGATTGAAGTCAAGAAAGTGGTGTCAGTGTAGGAGGCGAGCGTGCGTGTCGACTTGCTCGGATTCTGATACTTCACAAGATACGACGTCTTAAGCGAAAACGTCTCGCTCAAGATGGCCGAGACCGAGGGTTCCGCGTTCAGCAGATAAACTTCACGGTCTTTCATGCTAGGGATGTATTCGACCCACAGCTTCGCGCTCGCCGAAGGCGATAGTTTGTAAGACGCTTCGGTATAGAGGCGTACGGCATTGTCGGCGGGTTCGACGTCCGCGGCTTGCACGACGTACTGGGTGTACTGATAACGATAGCCCGCTTCAGCGAAGTGCTCCAGCTTATCATTCTTGGTGAAGTAATACTTGGCGCCTAAATCCGTGCTGTTTCGCTGGACATAGTTGGCATAGACGTCGCTTTCTGCCGTCTGCGAAAGAAACGCCGACCAGAGATCGCTCAGAGCGCGCTCATACTTCAGCGCGGCTCCCCAGGCTCTCGCGGTTTCGACGCCCGAAGTGCGGCCCTGATTATAACGGCCTTGCGCATGAAGTTTGTTGAGGCCGTCGAGATCGTACGACGAGAGCTGTTTGAGCGAATAGCTTTCGGTGTTCGCGTTGCCGCTCACGACCGAGACTCCGAGCTCGGACTCGTTCTTAAAACGTTCTTCAGCAACGGCTGAGAGCGACGCGAAAACCATGATCGCGGCTAGGATGAATTGCATGGAGCCTCCCGGGGTTTTGATTGAGACACCATGCTAGTCGAAGTCATGGAGGACGTAAAGCCCCGGGGAAGCCGGGGTGGGACGAATCAAAACAGGTACGCGATTCCGCCGGCCAACGTCGTGATGCGCTGGCTCGCGCTCACGCCGCGTTCACCCGTCGGTAGTGTGCCGGTTCCCGTGTAGCTCGACGAGTAGAGCTCGAAGTCGAGAGTGCCGGTGACTTCGAGCCGCTGGCCGATTCGTTTCGAACCGAAGAGCGCGTACCACGTCATCGTGTTCGTCGACGTGTTGCCGAGCTTGTAGGGCGACTCCGAGATCGACGGCGAGAAGACCATGTAGAACTTCGCGCCAAGCTTCCACTCCTGGTTTTGATCGATGGGGAATGAGCCCTTCAGCCCCATCGTGAAGCCGCGATAGCTCGTCGAAACGAGAATCGGCGGGTTGGCGTCATCGACGTAGCTTGCGAACTGCGTGAAGCCGGCGAGCAGACTCACCTTGGGGCCGAAGAACTCGCCGTTTCGAATCAAGAAATTGTAGCCGGCCATCAGGCTGTACTTGTTGACCGAATAATTGAGCGTGCCGGGCGACGAGCCCGCGCGCGGATTCGAGATTGAGAAGACGCTCTGGCGCAGCTCGCCCTCGAGCAGCCATTGGGGCGTGACCCAAAGCTCCGATGAAAGGCGCAGGCTGAAGACGAGCGGATTATTGATCGCCGGGTTGCGCGTCGTCGTGCCATCGGTAATCGACGAGTTCGCCGTGTAGCTGCCGAGGCCGAGCTCGAGCGCCACTTGGCCGAACGTGGCGGGCCGTACGGGCTTCCACTCCTCGGGATTTTTGCCGAACGCGATCTGGTTGCCGGGCTTTTCGAGCGCTTCGCGCTCGCCTTCGTAACCCTTGAACCCGGGCGCGTCCGCGTACTCGACGAAATCGACGCCTGAGATTTTGGTGTGCTTCTTGATAACACCCTTTTCTTTCTCGGTGATGATTCCGCCGAAGCTCAGCGTATCTTCGACTTTCTGTAGTTTGATTTTGCCCAAGATTTCTTTTTCGGTGTTGATGATGAAGCCGAACTTGGGGTGCCGGTTCAGCTTGATGATCTGAACGGCGCTTACGATCTGGTCCTTCGTGACGCCGTCGCGCTTTCCGAGATTGAGCGTGACCCGCGTGCCGTTGCGGCTGAGGACGAGCCCTTGATACGGAATCTTTGTGACGAGCTTGTTGTAGAGCTCGGTGATTCGCGCTTGAAGATCTTTCGTGTCGAATTGGGTGATCTTGGTCGCCTGCTCCTGTGCGAAAAGCCGCC
>DASUEL010000108.1:0-2502 GCA_036275095.1 Bdellovibrionales bacterium | reverse complement strand
CCGCAGGACGCGGCGACAAAAAACTACGTCGACACGGCCGATGCCGCATTCGTGAAGCGCGACGGCTCGACACCTCTGACGGCCGACTGGGATATCGGCGGCCGCAAAATCACGAACGTCGCCAACCCGACGGCCAACAGCGACGTCGCCACTCGCGATTACGTGAACACGGTTTCAGGCAACTACGTTCCGCTCTCGGGTGGAACGATGACGGGCGCGCTCGTGCTCCCGGCCAACGGGCTGACCGCCGGGACCAATCAGCTGGTCATATCGGGCGGAAACGTGGGTATCGGCACGGCGAGCCCGTCGGCATCTCTGCACGTGGTCGGCACGAGCGTGAGAATCGACGGCTCTGGCGGAGGGCCGTGGATACAGACATACGGCGCCGGTGACATTCAATTCGGTGGTTCTCAAAACCGATATTACCGGGCCCGTAATACAACCGCGGCGCCGGCTGACATTCAAAACAACGATCAGATTCACGCCTTTCACTTTTATGGAGCCAGGGGCGGCGTTTATCAGGCGGGAGCGAGCATTGATATCGCCGCTGATGGAGACTGGGGAGCGAATGATTATCCGGGCCGCATCGTCTTTTCGACGACCGCCGATGGAACAAATCTGGTGACCGAAAGATTGCGCATTTCGAACTCAGGAAATGTGGGCATTGGGGTTACGAATCCAACGACGAAGCTGCAGGTCGACGGTGCCATCGCGCCCAGCGCGAATCTCGCACATTCACTCGGTACGTCGTCGCTTAGGTGGGGTACCGGCTATTTCAACGGCGTGAACATCGGCGGCGGCAACGGAATCTACAATCCAAACGGTACTCCGGGCGGCCAGCTGTTTTTCACCGGCACGAACGGAACGAACGGCGGGATGACGGTTCGTGTGAACGACGTCGAGCAGCTGCGCGTGTTGAACGGCGCCGCCGGTTTTGGAACGAACACGCCTGGCGCGATTTTGGACGTGAACGGGGGAACGGGCACGTCGACGACGTCTTCGACGATCAACGCGCTCGGCGCCGCGGGCACCGGAAACATCACGGTCGCCTCGACGGCGGGATTCCCGCAGAGCGGTACGCTCATCGCGAACAACGAGGCCATGAGCTATACCGTTGTCGACGGCACGACCCTGAACGTCTCCGCTCGGGGTGTGCTGGGCACCACGGGCGCGGTTCATGGCAACGGCACTGAAGTCTATTATATAGAGGCGATGGTTTCGAAAGGAACAGCGGCTCCGCATTTCGTCGTCTCCTCGCGCGGTCACGTGGGCATCGGCGCGGCGGCGCCTTTCCGCTACAATGATTGGGGCACGGCGACTCCGGGCCTGCAGCTCGAGGGTGCGGACCCTGTGATCGGGCTGTTCGACCCCGGCGGCCAGCGCTGGAAGCTGTCTTCAGGCAGCTCGGGTTTTCACATATCAGGCACGACGGCGCGATTCGCGATTCTAAATAACGGCGCCACGGGTATCGGCACCGATACGCCGCTCGACCGGCTGCACGTCGAAGGCCAAGTGCGCATCGACAACGACAACGACACCACCAACAAGGGCTGCTTTCGCTTCGACGGCGCGACAAACCGCCTGCAGTACTCGCACGACTGCGCGACGTTCGCCGATCTGGGCGCCGCGGGCAGCGTGCCGGCGGTTCTAACGGGCATCACCGACGTTCAAAACGCGGGCGGCGGCATCAACCTCACGCCGTCGGCCGGCAACGCGGTCGTGATCAATCAAAACACGGCCTCGACGCAGCCGACGAACGGCGCGCTCGTCGTGAACGGGGGCGCGGGCGTGCAGGGCGCGCTCAACGTCGGCGGCGCGATCACCTCGAACTCGAGCATCTCCGCGACCGCGGCGACGGCCGCGACCGCGGTGAACAACCAGAGCTCGCCGTCGATCTACCTGACATCGAAATACTGGGACGGCGGCGCCTCGCAAATCGACCAATGGTCTCTGACGAATATTTTGGGAACAGGCAGCAACCCGACATCGACTTTGACGTTCGCGCATCCGGCGGGAACGTCAGGCGTGAAGTCATACTCGTTTCAGAACGGTTATGTTGGAATCGACAACTCCGCTCCCGCGATGAACCTGACGATCGGACAATATGCCGACTCAAGTGGCGGCGGCCAGGTCGCGGTCATGAGCGGGTACGTCGCTCCCGGCGAGGCGTATACGTCGGTCGAACACAGTTTTGGCCGGAGTTATTCCGCTCCGGTCAACTCCTTCGTCGGAGGCAACGACATCGTCGGCGCGTATCACGGCGCCGTCTACTCCGCCACGAACTCCAGACACATGTATGCCCTGATCGGCCAAACTCGCAAACGCAATTATTGGGACGCGACGCGAACTCCGATGGCCAACGGCGATTTCTTGCCGGGCATCGGCTTCGCCGGCCAGACGAGCAATGACATGACGCTGGGAGCTTCAATTCAGGCGCAAGTCGACGGTGCGGTCGGTGCCAATCAGCTTCCGTCATCGATCATCTTCAATACTTCCGCCACG
>DASUEL010000107.1:0-9825 GCA_036275095.1 Bdellovibrionales bacterium | reverse complement strand
GTTTTCCTCGTCGAACTGGAACATGTCGTTGCCCAGCTCTTCGACTTTCACAAGCCCGTCGACGTCGAACGCTCTCAAAAGAACGAAAACGCCGAACTTCGTGACCGAGCTGATCACGCCGTCAAACTCTTCGCCCAGATGCTGGCTCATGAAACGTGCCCGTTTGATGGCCGCGAACTGGCGCTCGGATTTGACCGATCTCTGCTCGCACGCGCTCAAGTGGGTGCCAATTCCCGAGAGCTCGTCCTCCGAATAGAGGTAAGCGCCTTTGTTGGAACCCTTCGATTTCTTGTCGGATTTTGTCAGCAGTGCCTTGACGATTCGGTGAACGATCAGGTCCGAATAGCGCCGGATCGGCGAGGTGAAGTGCGTGTACGTCTCGAAACCCAGACCAAAGTGCCCGACATTGTGCGAATCGTACTGGGCCTGCTTCATCGCCCGCAGCGTGAGAATGTTGATGACCTGGGCTTCGGGCTTGCCCTCGAACTGCTCGAGCGCCCGCGTGATTTTTTTCTGCAGCTTGCCGCCCGAGAGCGCTTTCATGCGCGCTCCGAAGTTTCGCATGAAGTTTTCGAGCACGGCCAGATTGTCGGCGGCCGGCTCTTCGTGGATGCGGTAGATGCCCGCTTCGCCGCTGTTCTCGATGTAGCGGCCGACGGCGACGTTCGAGATGAGCATGAGCTCTTCGATCAGGCGATGTGCGAACAAGCGCTCGCTGCGGCTGATGTCGACGGGGTTGCCGGCATCGTCGAGCTGGATTTCGGTTTGCGGCACGTCGAGATCGAGCGAGCCTTGAGCGAAGCGGCGGTTCATGAGGAGTTTTGCGAGATCGGCCGCGCGCTTGATCATGCCTTCGACGTCTTTGAGCTTTTCGGGGGTGAAGCCGTCAATCACTTCTTGCGCTTCGCCGTAAGTGACCCGATGGCGGCTCTGAATGACCGCTTCGTAAAACTCGGCGCTCAAGAGATCGCCTTGAAAATCGAGCTTCATTTCTGCGACCAGCGCGAGCCGCGGGATCTTCGGGCGTAGCGAGCAGAGGCCGTTGCTCAAGACCTCTGGCAGCATCGGGTAAACCCAGTTGGGGAAGTACGTGCTGTTCCCGCGCTCGTAAGCGTCTTTATCGATGGCGGTGCCCGGCTGAACGTAATAGCTCACGTCGGCGATACCGACCCAGAGGTGAAAGCCCTCTTCGGTCGTTTCGACGGCGATGGCGTCGTCGAAATCTTTGGCGGTCACGCCGTCGATCGTGATGAACGGAACATTACGGAGGTCACGGCGATTGGCGTAGTCGGCCGGGTCGACCTCCTCGTGAAAGGACTTCGCCTCTTCGAGACACTCGCGCGAAAACTCGGTCGGGATGCCGTGAGAGATCACGACGCGCCTGATATCGGTGAGCGGGTCGGCGGCATCGCCCAGAATCTCGACGACTTCGCCCACGAAGCCTTTGTCGGAGCCGGGATAGCTTTTCACCTCGACGGCGACGAGCTGCCCTTCGCGCGCGTTCTTCGTTTTGGCTCTGGGAATCAGGAGGTCCATGCCCCACTTGTTGTTTTCGTCTGGAACGTACGCGAATTGGCTGTCGCCGCTATGATAGACGCCGAGAACTTTGGTGGTCGCATGTTTGATGATGTTGACGATTTCGCCGCTGAGGCGGTTGTCGTACTGATTGCGCTCGACTTTGACCTGCACGCGATCGTTCGTCATCACGCCGGCCATGTTGTGCCTTGGGATGTAGACGTCGGGGACTTCAGTGTCGTCGGGAACCAAAAACCCGAATCCGTCGGGGTGCCGCTTGACGATTCCTTCTACAAGGTGTTTCTTCATTCAAGAAGAAGGTATAGCCCGATGGATTCAAACTTACAACACATGGTTGATCACATTGTTGTCGTCGCCGCGGTCGCAACCGACGGAAATCGCTATTTTTTAGCGCGACGTAAGCCGGGTTCGAGTCACGAGGGCCGATGGGAGTTTCCGGGGGGTAAAGTAAAGCCCGGAGAGAACCTAAAGCTCGCTTTGCAAAGAGAAATTAAAGAAGAGTTAAACGTTGAGGCAAAGATCGGCGAGCCAGTCGGCGTGGGGCATCTTCCCAACGGTGTCGTCATCGGGTTTCACACCGAATTCGCCTCCAAGCCCGTGCGCTCGGCCGATCACGACCGGCTCGAGTGGTTCGAGGCCGGCGACGTGCTCGATCTCCCCCTTGCGCTCGGAGATTACAATATCGCCGTCGCGGCCCTTCGAAACCGGCTCGAAGTCGAGGCACTCGATATTGGCAGCGTCGTGCGCCTTTTCGTCAGCCTTTATCTCGCGATTGGAGTGGTAGCCGCGGGCGGGCTTTTCGTCGCGCAAACCTTTCTCAGAGGGTTCATACCAAGCGGCGCAATGACCGACAATCCGATCGGAGCGGCCGCGCTATTCTTCATTCCTCTCATGTACGCGGCGATCGGGGCCCTCTTCGGTCTCGTCGCAGCCGGCGTCTACAACTTGCTCGCGAAACTCGTGGGGGGAGTGCAGCTTGGCTTACGGCACCGGTAACCAGCGGCGGTCTTTCTCGCGCCCGTTTGTCTGGTTGCTCTTTTTGCTTTCAGCGCTCATCGTCGTGCTCGGTCTCGATTACTACGTGCTGTCGCTCGCGCGCGTGTACAAGCCGGAGGCTCCGACCAGCGGTATGGCCGCCGAGCTCATGGAGTCCGTCAAGACGCTCACTCAGGAGCGCTGGGAGGGCCGCAAGCCCGGAACGGCCGGTAACCGCGAAGCCGCCGACTGGATCGAAGACAATTTGAAGCGCTGTGGAGTGCGCGCGTTCGGCTCGCTCCATGGGTATCGTCAAGCCATCGGCTTTGGGCTCGGCGACAACGTACTCGGTTATAAGTCGGCCCAAAATAAATCCGATCGCTGGATCGTTGTCGGTGCTCACTTTGATCACGTCGGCCGCGGCGGCTTCTTCAACCGCGTTCATTGGGGGGCCGATGACAACGCCTCCTCCGTCGCGATTATGCTATCGGCCGCGTGCCGCATCGACATGCTCAAAGACACCAACCTGGCATTCGTCGCGTACAATACCGAGGAACCGCCGTATTTCATCTCGGTCGACATGGGCTCGCGCGTTTTCGTCGAGAATCTTCCCAAAGAAATCGGCGATCATTCGAAAGTCGCGCTCTCGATCAGTCTTGATCTCATGGGCGGCGCGCATTGGAAACCCATGCTCAGCTCGCTCTTTGTGATCGGCACGGCAACCGGCGAAGGGCTTACCGAAGTCGTGGGCCGCGCGCACGCCGAGGGCCTGGGCGTGCAGCAGCTGGGTTTTCATGCCGTCGAGCGTTTGCCTTGGGGGTCGCGCAGCCCGGTCTCAGATTACGTGCCCTATTTGGCGCGCCGTATTCCGTCCGTGTTGCTTTCGGTCGGCCGCACCCCTCGCTATCATGACCCGCAGGACACCTACGATACGCTCGATTACGCCGGCATGGAGAAGCGAACGGCCTGGCTTCTCAACTTTTTGAAAGAGGCCGACGGTTTCAAAGGCCCGTTCACCCATGCGGACGCCGTCGATCTCGATCTCGAGATCAAAGGTTTAAAGCCTTTCGCGGAGGCGGCGTCGAACTGGAAGACGCGCGTACCGGCTTCATCTGACTTTACGATGAGGCACTTCGCGCGCGATCTCGAGCGCCTGGAGCAGCCGTTGAACGACTCCGAGAAGCGAGTGCTCGTCGAGCGTGTGGTGTCGCGCTTTCAATGCGCGATGATGAATCTTCCAATCTGTTTCTTGATCGATTGAAAATCATGAATCCACGCGCCTGAACCCGAATCGCGCGTACCAGTCTTTAACCCATCCATCCGAGCGTGCCCGCAGCGCCAGTGCGCTCAGCTCCATGTCCCGGGCCACTTGGCAGACCGCGCTCAAAAGCTCCCGCCCAAGTCCGCGCCCTTGCCATTGAGGCGCGATGTCCACGTCCTGCAGGCGGCCGAAGCGAACGCCAGCCAGCTCGAACGGCACCAATCCGATTTCGCCGACGATGTCGGAGCCCGCTCTGGCCAGGAACCACGACCCGTCCAGAGCGCGCGCCTTCTTGCGGATATCCTCCACGAAGCCTTCGACTAGTCTTGGGTTCGTATTGCCGAAGGGCTTCTCGATTTGGAGCCGCAAAGCGTACATGGCCTCCCAATCGGCTTCGGTTTCGACCCGCTCCAAACGTAAGGTCACGGGGACGGTGGCTGGAAAGCGCGTGGCCTCTAACCACATGGACCATTCGGCGCGGGCGACTCCTCCGGCTGGGAAATGGGTCTCCTGGCTCCGTAAGAGTTGCTCGGTACGTTGAATCAGACTGGCTTCGTTCATATGTAATTTAGAGCATGGGCCTCAAATGCCGGCAATCGCCTTAATCGAACCCGCGCCGATAGAAGACTGGAGCTCCACCTCGGATCACGATTATTTGCACACAGTCCGGCCGAGGCTTGGCTCCGTTGGCGGTTCCGTGAGAAGAGTCAGCGCACAACACGCTCACTGGGGGTCTTATGACTCGACTTGCATTCATCTTCCTGACCGCAACGACGTTGGCGGCCGCGCCGGCTCTCTCTTGCGACGACCAGCAGACAGCGCTCTTTCAAAGCTACATTCAAAAGCGGCAGGCACTGAAGCTCGGATTAAAAGCTTCGAAGTTCAACGTTACCGCCAAGGGCATCCGTCTCGATAAAGACAGTGGCCGATCTTTCGAGGGCCGCTTCACGGGTGTCAGGCTTTACTCCCAAAAAGAAGGGACCGAGTATCTGAAGCCCAAGTTCACCGGCGACAAGGAAATGCACGATGGCCCGCTCTGGGCGCCGGGGCCTCTGAAGATTTTCGTCGAGCAAGATGCCGAGATGAACGGACCCTTGCGCGCGAATACGCCCCCGGATCAGCTCAGCCGCATCAATCTCAAAAATTACAAGCTGGTAGCTTGTGAAATGAACGCGTTCAATGAAGTCGCGGACTCGCTGGTCTATCGCTTTCACATCGCTCCGCGCGCTGAGACCGAAGGCCTGTTCGAGGGCTATGTCGACGCCGATCCCGTGACGCTGCTGACGATGGCCGAAGTCTCGAAGCGTACCGTGCTCAGCGACCGGGCCCGCAGCAACTTCGGCGGGCGCATGACCGAGTTCAACTTCAAACGCTATTATCAAATCGTGGACCGTAAGGTTTCGCTTCCCGCGCTTTTTCAAACCCGCGCGAAGTCCCGCTGGTCCAACTACTCCGACGTAACCATAGAGGCGCGATTCGAGCTGGTCAGCTACGAGGTCGCCGAGTAAAAATTCCGCGATTTGGAACGCCCTTTCTTCAAGGGTGTGCGGCGAGCGACAATATACGCGGCACGACCGTGCCGAAATTTGGCCGGAACTTTGCTCATAGGACCTCTTCACGTGAGTTTGGAGGGGTTATGAAAAAATTTGCCGTAGCTACAGCCGTACTGCTTGCGTTGAGCACCGCTTCGGGGAGTGAGTGCACCGAGCAGGACTTGGCCGTATTCGATCAGGCGATCGCCGCCCGCGAAAAGCAGAAGTTCAATCTCAGCGCTTGGCGCTACAAGGCGACCGTGACGGGCGTGCGCATCGATAAAGACAAAGGGGGGCGCCGCTTCGAGGGGGCTTTAACGGCAAATCGCGTGTACACGAAAAAGTCGGGGGCCAAGTACACGGGTGTTCGCTTCACGGGGGATAAGTCGATGAACGACGGGCCGCTTTGGGCGCCAGGCCCGCTGAAAGTGTTCATCGAGCAAGACGAGCAGATGAACGCTCCCGTGCGCACGCGAGCCGATGCCGCGAGCAAAATCAGCTCGAAGCTCTATAAGGTCGTGAGTTGCGAGATGGGGATCTTCAACGAGAAGCTCGGCCAAAAGGTGCACCGGTTTACGGTCGCGCCGAAAGCCGCGACTGAAGGGCTCTTCGAGGGCTACCTCGACGCCGACCCTGAGACTTTGCTGACGATGTCAGAAGTGTCCACCAAAGTTTACTTGTCGGGAAAGGCCACGGGCAAGCTCGGCGGGCGCATGAAGGAGTTCAACTTCGAGCGCCTCTTCAAAGTCGTCGACGGCGTCATTTCGGTGCCTTTCTACTTCAAGACCCATGCGACTTCGGGTTGGGGTCAATACTCCGATGTAACCCTCGAGGCGAAGTTCGAGCTCATTGACTACAAGTATGACGAGGCTCCGAGTGAGCCCGAAACCAAAGGGAGAAACCGCCCATGAAACATTTAGTTCTGGCATTTACGTTGCTTTTGGCCTCAGCGGCCCAAGCCAAAGAACTGAGCTGCTTTACCAAGAGATTCATGTTCGGCGATTTCACCGCTCAGCTCAGTGCCACGATCGTCGGCGACAAGAAACTCGCGGACGTCGTTCTCAAAATGGACGGAAAAGTCATTCGTTCCGCCGCGCAGCTGAACGGCCGCGAGTACGACGGCCGCAAATACAAGAACATGGTCGCGTTCAGCCTCGAAGGCAGGGGCGTTCGGGTCGTCGGTCCTTATTGGGATGAGTTCTCGATGGCGCTCTTGATGCCGTCTGGGCTGTCAAAGGCGCGCGTGGGTGAGCGTTTTGAAGGCATTATCACCGAATCGGCGTCGGACGGAGGCACGTACAATCAAGTGCTCTGCCGCATTCAGGCGTCACGTTGACCGGCCGCCCGTCACGCCGGCAGGCGCGGCCTTGAGGAATAAGGCGTGGCTCTGAGTGGCACGCGGTCGCCGAGAAGGATGGTTCTGTGAAAGTCATTTTGACCGCTTTGCTGACGTTCGTTTCGTTCGGCGCTCACGCGAAAACACTGAGCTGCCATACCAAGCGCTTCGTCTTCAATGATTACAAGGTCGTGCTGACTGCAAAAGCCGGAAGCGACGACTCTCAGCTATCTGATTTTTCGCTGACGGTCGACGGCGAGACGATTCGCTCCGCGCGAAACCTCGCCGGCGGAGCCACGGGCGGCCGCCACTACGCCAACATGGTCGCGTTCAGCTTGGATGGGCCGGGCGTGCGCGCGGGCGGGCCTTATTGGGACAGCTTCTCTATGGAGCTACTCCTGCCCAGCGGGTTCTCGAAGGCTCGAGCGGGCGAACGGTTCGTGGGCGTCGTAGTCGAAACGTTGTCGAACTACGGCACGCACAATACCGTTCTTTGCGAGCTCGTGCCTTAGCTCTGAAGACGCGCGAGGTTCTCGCGCATGTTGTTGTTTTTTTGTTTCAGCGCCTCGAGGACTTCTTTGTCTTTCGCGACGATGTCCTCGGGGGCGTTTTTCACGAAATTCTCGTTTGAGAGCCGCTGGGTCATCAGGTTGATGTCCTTTTGGTTCTTCTCGATCGCTTTGCCCAAGCGCTTGATCTCTTCTTCGATATCGACCAAGCCTTCGAGAGGAACGATGACCTGAACCCGCGAGTCTTTACGCACGACCGGCGTGACGGCGCACTTCGAAAGCGACTCCACCCGGTCGATCACGCACTCGTCGACTTTCGCCATGCGCATGATCGAAGTTTTGTTTTTGCCCAAAAGCTTTTGCACGTCGCCGTCGCTCGGGTCGAGAAAGACCTTGATGCCTTGGCTCGGCTTGATGCCGTTCTCGCCGCGGATATTGCGGATGGCGGCGATGACCTCTTTGACGAGCTCGATCTCGTGCGCGGCCTCTTCGGAGCCGATCGAGAGCCACGTGCGGTCTCTCAAAACCGTCGGGTACTGATCGACGATCGCGGCCTCGTTGCGGATCGGAAGCTTCGCGTAGATCTCCTCGGTGATGAACGGAACCATCGGATGCAGCAGACGCACGATACGATTGAGTGTCTGCGCCAGCACCAATTGCGTGGCTTCGCGCTCGGTGCTCGGCTGGCCGTAGATGACCGGCTTCACGAACTCGAGATACCAGTCGCAGAAGTCGTGCCACACGAAATCGTAAAGCGTGTTGGCGGCATCTGAGAAGCGGTACTGCTCCAAAAACTCTTCAACAGAGCGTTCGACCTGGCCGAGGCGGTAGGTGATCCAGCGGTCGACTTGAGAGAGCTCGCTCTTTTTCGGGAGCGTCTCGGTGCCTTGCTCGGGCGTTTTGAAGTCTTCGAGCGCCGCGAGCGAGAAGCGCGTGGCGTTCCAGATTTTGTTCATGAAATTGCGGTAGCCCTCGAGCCGCTGCTCGGAAAACTTCATGTCACGGCCGCTGGCGATCTGGCAGAGGATCGTGAAGCGAAGCGCGTCGGCGCCGTGCTTGTCGATGAGCTCGACCGGGTCGAGCGCGTTGCCGAGGGACTTCGACATTTTGCGGCCCTGGGCATCGCGGACGATGCCGTGCAGGTAGACCGTGCGGAAGGGCACGTCTTTTTTGAAATGCAGGCCGAGCATGATCATGCGCGCGACCCAGAAAAAGATGATGTCGTGGCCCGTGACGAGCACGTTGGTCGGATAAAACGTTTTTTGCGTCTCGGTCTCTTGCGGCCAGCCCATGGTGCTGAATGGCCACAGTCCCGAGCTGAACCACGTGTCGAGCACGTCATCGTCTTGGACGAGCTCGGAGCTTTTGCATTTCTCGCAATTTTCGGGCTTGGTCTCGGCGACATTTACGGTCTGGCACTTCTGGCAGTGCCAAGCCGGAATGCGGTGGCCCCACCAGAGCTGGCGCGAGATGCACCAATCAGTAATGTTCGACATCCAGTGCAGGTAGGTTTTCGTCCACGATTCGGGCTCGAACACGATGGTTCCGCTTTCGGCCACGCGCTGCGCGGGATTCGCGAGGTCTTTGATTTTCACGAACCACTGTTTCGAGAGGAACGGCTCGATGACGGTATTGCAGCGTTCGCAATGACCGACGGCGTGACGGTGGTCTTCTTCTTTGACGAGAAGATTTTGCGCTTTGAGGTCTTCGAGCACCTTCGCGCGCGCGTCTTTCACCGAGAGGCCCTTGTAGGGCCCGGCCTCATCGTTGAGCTGGCCCGACACGGTCAGGATGTTGATGAACTTGAGCTTGTGACGGTCGCCGATTTGGTAGTCGTTGAAGTCGTGCGCCGGCGTGATCTTTACGACACCCGAGCCGAACTCGCGATCGACGTACGTATCGCCGATAATCGGGATCTTGCGGTTGAGAAGCGGCAGAACGACGTTTTTGCCGATGAGCGCGCTGTAGCGCTCATCATCGGGGTGAACGGCGACGGCCGTGTCGCCCAGCATGGTCTCGGGGCGCGTGGTCGCGACGACGAGCTTTTCGCTCGTGCCTTCGACCGGGTAGGCGATATGCCAGAGGTGGCCCTTTGTCTCGATATGTTCGACTTCGAGATCGGAGACGGCCGTCTCACAGCGCGGGCACCAGTTCACGAGGCGCGTGCCGCGATAGATGAGGTCTTGGCGGTAGAGCTGTACGAACACCCGGCGCACGGCTTGCGAGACGTTTTCGTCGAGCGTGAATGTCAGGCGGCGCCAGTCGCAGCTGTCGCCCAGGCGCTTCATCTGATTGACGATGCGGTCGCCGTAGGTTTTCTTCCACTCCCAAACACGATCGAGAAACTTTTCGCGCCCAAGGTCTTTGCGGGTTTTGCCTTCTTTTTTGAGCTCTTTTTCGACCACGTTTTGCGTGGCGATGCCCGCGTGGTCGGTGCCGGGGAGCCAAAGGGCGTTGAAGCCCGACATGCGCTTCCAGCGGATGAGCGTGTCTTGAATCGTGTGATCGAGGGCGTGGCCCATGTGCAGAAAACCGGTCACGTTGGGCGGCGGCAGAATGATGGCGTAGGGAGGTTTCGTGGAACGGTCTTCGGCGTTGAAGTGGCCGCGCGATTCCCAAAATTGATAGATGCGGCCTTCAACCTCTTGAGGTGTGTATCGGTCGCTAAGCCCAGCT
>DASUEL010000106.1:0-7778 GCA_036275095.1 Bdellovibrionales bacterium | reverse complement strand
CCAGTTGATCGCAGACGAGTCAACGAGGGCGAGTTTTGGATTTTTGGCGCTGATGAAAACGTCCACTCGGGCGTGCAACGGCTGCATGGGCGTGCCTGACCCGACCGCCGACTTCACGTATCCGGGGCCCTCCGGCGTCTCGACTCTGACGACGGCGTGATAGAACTTCTGCCGGTCATCTCTTGCCGTGATCTGCTGCATGTAGGCCACAACCTGGCCCGGAACGCGCTTGCCCGTCGCGCGAATGTCACGCACTTCGCGCCAGCCGAAGTAGGCCAGTGCCGCAAAGATCGTTCCGACGATCAGGAAGAGAATTTCCATGATATTAACTTCGGCACGACACGCATGGAACTCGAACGTGTCGGTGTTTCATTTCGAGACTCTAAACTTCAACGCCTCAGGCGTTTGACGACCTGGACCACGAAAGCGGTTAGAAACGCAGGAAACCAAACGTAATTCCATTCGGACTGCAAAATCTCGAGGCCGCGCCCCGAGAAAAACCGCTGGACCGAGAGGGGAGAAACCTCGATGACTCGCCAAGGAAGAAAATAGCGGTCTTCGTTAAGAGGCCAAAAAAAGGCGATGCCACGCCCGCCGGTGGTCATGGCATCAAGCAGCCCGTGCGAGGCCATCGAGAGCGAGACGAACCAAAATGCCGTGAACGGGCGTACCCCGAGCCGCCTCGCGAACGCGGCCGCAAGCGCGCCGGTCAGCGCCGCAACGGCAAACGAGTGGCTGAACCCGCGGTGGCCCCATTGGGAACCGTGCTCGACGCCGAACCTCAGCAAAACGACGTCGGCGTCCGGCAGAATCGCTGCGATGACGCCTATAAGCACGAGCGTTTTCGGCAATCGCGTCATGAGCGCGAGCGAAACCGGAATGGCCGGATGCGAAAAGATTGACGCCATAACTCCCCGATGCAAAATGTTTTGCCATGCGTGCAGGCAAAAACATCAAGACTCCAAAACAATACTTAGACAGCCTCGAGGGGCCGCGCAAGCGCCAACTCCTGGATCTTCACAAATTCATTCGCGCGAAGGCCCCGGGTCTTAAGCCGGTCATGTTGTCGGGCATGCTGGGCTACGGCTTGTTTCAGTACAAATACCCGAGCGGACGCGAAGGCGAATGGTTCAGGATCGGCCTGGCCAGCCAGAAGAACTACATTTCTCTCTACTTCTGCGCGATCGCAAAGAACGGAAAGTACGTGCCTGAGAACTACAAAGACGAGTTGCCCAAAGCGAGCATCGGGCGCAGCTGCGTGCGGTTCAAAAACATCGAAGATCTCCCGATGCCCGTGATCGCGAAAATGATACGTGACACGGTTAAGGCCGCAAAACCGTCGATGTAACGCGGCTACTTGGCTTTGCCGGCCGCCTTCTTGACGAGCTCGAGCCGCAGCTCGTTTGCTTCGAATCCTTCAAGTATGAAAGCCAGCGCCCCATCATATGCGCCCGCCACCGGCTTGATGGTGTACCGGCCGTCGTCCAGCGCGCGGTGAAACGTGAACTCCCCATCCAGCGAGGTTTGCGCTTCGGCGACCGGGGCCGTGTCGTTTCGGTAGAGAACGAGCGTGAGCTGCTTTACCGGAACTTCGGCCAAGCCGCTCTTGAAGAAGGCATATCCTTTAATGGTGCTCGCTTTCGTCTTTCGGCCCGTGACTGGAATCACGAGATTGTCAGGCGGGCTCGCGGGACTGTGATAATTTTCGCCATGCAAGTGGCTGAGCGGCGACTTCTTTTTTGTTTCGGGGCCGCTCGCACACGCGGTCAGCCCGAGGGCGAGGAGGAGGAGCGGCAGGCGCTTCATGTCAGTTCTCCAGTACGCCTTTCAATTTGGCGAGGCCACGCTCGAAATCCGCGCCGAGCATCTTATCCATCGTGAGGCCGAAATACCTCATCATGTAAGGAAGATTCTGATCGAACGCCCATGTAACTTTGCTGCCGGCGCCGTCTTCCGTGATGATCCACTTACAATCGGCTTCGGATTGCCAAGGCTCGACGAACGCGAGCTTCACGTCCACTCGCTGGTTGCTCTCAAGGCCCGTTATGGTCATGGAGCCCCTGCCCGTCTGCTGGCCCTCCCAGGCGTAGACGGATCCCACGCCCTGACCGGTCACTTCGGTTTTGACGCCGGGATCGATTTCATACCAGGGACTCCATTTGGTGAAGTGATTGAAATCGGAGAGCAAGGCGTAGGCGGCGCCGGGCGGAACGTTGATCTGCGCCGACCGTTCGACGTGCACGGTACCCGGGAGCATTGCCGGCATGGCAAGTAAGACCACAATTAAAACGGCGACCGCGATTCCGATTTTTTTGAGCATAAGCCCTCCCTAGGGCTATTGGATTGCGATCGAAGGCGGATTTCAATGTTTTTGTTTGTTGCGGCGAGCCCGTTGCTCTTCGGCTTCCTCGTTTTTTTTGGAGCACCAGCTCGGGTGGCACGTCTTTTTTGATTTCGTCTATGCCGGCGACATCCCGCGTGTCGGCCCGCTCACTCATGCGGTTTTGGCCGACAAGCACGAAAGTCGAAATGAAAATCGCCTCGACCGAAGCCAACATCGCGAGCATGACGAAAGGAAACGGATCGAAACTGCAGACACCCCGCCAGAAACTAGTTTTGAAACCTACACAGTTTCTTAATACGAAGCGGGCTTAGAAGTAAAACCAGCGGAACAGTTTGCGCCCGTAAATCAAGCCCGGCCACGGCGAAGCGGCGAGCATGATCGCGAGCGCAGTGCCGAGTCCGAGCGCAAGCGCGCGGTACGGTTTGCGAGTCTTTCTTTTTCGAACGCGCGCCAACGCGACTTGAAAAATTCCGAGCGCCACGATCATGACCGGGCCATGCTCGAGGGCCCAGTACCGCAGTATCGGATCTTCCATGAACGCGCGGCCTTGCGCGAAGGCCATGCGCGTGTAGGGGCTCACGCCGAGATAAAGCGCGACTCCGAACACGAGCTGAAACACGAAGGTGAAATTGAAGATGCGCGCGTAATGGGCGTCGGCAGGGCTCCACGCGGTTTCGCGAAACCAATACCAAACCCAGCGCGCCGTCAGAAAAGCCGAGGCTCCGAGGACGACCCACCGGAGCCAGGAATGCAAGAAGAGCAGCGATTCGTACATGCCCTACTTTTGCAGCAAGCTCCGCAGCATCCAAGCGGTTTTTTCGTGCGTTTGCATTCGCTGAGTGAGCAGGTCAGCCGTGGGCTCGTCAGAAACGCGGTCGACGACCTGAAACACGGAACGGGCGGTGCGAACGACGGCCTCCTGGCCTTCGAGCAGCTCGCGAATCATCTGTTCGGCACTCGGTACCCCGGGATTTTCGCGAATGGTGGCAAGCTCGCTGAACTCCCGATACGTACCCGGAGCCGGAAATCCGAGCGCGCGAATCCGTTCCGCGATGAGATCGACGGCGAGCGCCAGCTCGTTGTACTGGGTTTCGAACATCAAGTGCAGGGTCTGAAACATCGGACCCGTCACGTTCCAGTGAAAATTATGGGTTTTCAAATACAGCGTGTAGGTGTCGGCCAGCAGGCGCGACAGACCTTGGGCGATTTCACGGCGGTCTTTTTCTTCGATTCCGATGTCCATTTGCATAAATCCTCCTCGTTCATTGATATGAGCTTGCTGACCTCATATTCGGCTGGGCCAACAAATAACTCCAAGTCATTAAACGTTATTAACTCATAATCTGAAGTTATGAATTCAGCCGTTTTGACTCCGAAGCGCGACCATGGGCCAGATCCCCTGCCCTGGACATGGCTGGCGAGCTGAATTTAGCTGAAAATTGAAGAGTGAGATTTCTAGTTTTGGCCATATTCATGCTCGGCACGTCCGCGTGTACGACGGTCGCTTTGCGGGACACCGAGCCCGCGCCCGAGCTGACGCTGAGTGAACTTGCGCTCGACGCGCGCCAGGTCGCGTCGGCCCCCGCGCGCTCCATCAGCTACACCGATTTGCCGGCGCAAGCCGCGGCCCTTCAAAACGCACGGCAGCTCGAAACGATGATCGCCGATTTCACCCGCGATGCGGCCGATAGCGACGAGCGACACCGCCTGATCGTCGCGGAGCTCAAGCTACTCTCCGCCTTCAAGGGCATCCGCCGACGCCTGAACGCCATCGAGTCCGCGTACCGCTTTAACGCCGACGATTTGTTTCGGACCGTGACGGGAATCGATTTCGACCGCTGGTCGCGCAATCCCGCCGTCCGCCGGTTTCTCGACGGAAACGGCATCAGCCCGGTACCCGCGCTGCGGAGCGAGCTCGAGTTCTCCCAGTTTCTCGGAACCGTCGCCATCGAGCTTCGAGGTGTCGCCGCGATCCTCAAGAATTTGCGCGATGACAACTACCCGTCCGCGTTTTGCGTGTTCACGTGCACCGGCGCGAAGTCCGTATCGAATCTCCATGCGCTCGCGGTCGTCGCCTCGTGGGGCGCGAAAATCTCTTTTGTAAAGGGCTACGATCTGCATACGCTGTTCACCGTCAATCAGCGCGTCGACGGGCGCCTGCTGCGCGGTCGGCCTCTGACGGCGCGGGACAACGAAATTCTGAGGCTCTCACGCAGTCTCTTCAGACTGTTTCCGAGCGGCGCGGGCTGGGTCGCGCAGGCCTATTGGTGGTCCAATCAATACGTGAAAGTGCTCGAGCGCGAGCTCGACTGGGTCTCCCAGCAAGAAAGCCCCGATCCCGCGAAAGTGGCTTCGCTTCAAATTCACTATCAAATTTTGAAGGGCGAGAAAATCCCGTCACGAAGCGGCGCGATTTACCACGCAAGCTTGCCCGATTTTTATAGGAACCCGCCGCCCGATTTGAAAGCCTTTCTTCCCATTCGCGTTCAGGTCGGGCCCATCGAACGGTATCTTCCGGGAGCGCAGTCGCCGGCGGGCGCGATCGCGCATTTTCAATTTCTCGACCAGCGCTGGCCGGGCGGCGCGCCGTTCCCGTTGAATGTGTTCTTCAAGCTTCGCTAGCGGCAACTCGACTCCGGGCCGCGGCGACAAAGGAGATGCGCCATGAATTCACATGCACGCCGAATCGCGTTTGCCGTGGCGCTTGCCTTCATGCCCGGCCTCGAGGCGGGAGCCGCCGAGCTCAAAGGCGTTCAGATGCCTGATACGGAGCTCGTGGGCGCCACGTCGCTCATGCTCAACGGAATGGGCGTTCGCAAAACTCTGATCGTGAAAGACGTGTATGTCGCGGGGCTCTATGTCGAAAAATCGCTTGAGCCGCCGGTGAAAGACGAAAACAAGATACTTGAAAGCAAAACGATAAAGAAACTCGATTTAGAGTTCGTCATGTATGTGCCCGGCGCCTCGATGCGTGACGCCTGGGAGCACGGGCTCAAACGAAATTGCCGCGAAGACTGCAACTTCTCCGAACAACTGAAGACTTTCAAAGATTGGATGCGCAATTTCAAGAGAGGCGAAAGAGTGGGTTTGGTATTTTACCCCGCCCACGTCGAGGTTTTAATCAACGGCGAATCGAAAGGAAGGCTCGAGGGCGCGAAATTCTCCCGCACGCTCCTCGCGGTTTTTATTGGCAATCCTCCGAATCAAGAGCTAAAAGAGGGCCTGCTTAAGCTCAAATAACCGCAGGAGGATTCCATGACGAAGCTCATCACCGCCCTCGTTCTGTTCGCCGTTCCGGCGTTCGCGCACATCTCCCCAGGCGTTCACAAAGGCCTGACCGCCGACAATAAAGAGTGCGCGATGACGGTCGGCGAAACGTATTTCGAGAACAACGTGAAGCACCCGCTCAACGAGAGAATCAAGATTCAAGTCGACGGCAACGCCTTTCTCGTCGGGCATCCGCCGGTCGTCGACATGGCTCAGACGCTCGCGTTCTTCAACCATGACCTGTTTCAAGGCGTTCTTCCGACCGCCACCGGCGCCAAGGCGCTCGTCATCGAAATGAGCCACGAAGAAGGCCGCGAAGGCTCCAAGGCATTCATGCTCATCGAAAATAAGTGGAAGACCGGCGAAAAGGCCGCGATCCGCTGCACGCTGAAGAAGTAATGATACGAGCATGACGTCGATTCAAAAAGGCCTGCCTGCGCGGGCCTTTTTATTTTTCGGCGGTCGAAGGGGCGCCGGCGCGTTTTTTATCGGCCCACCAGCCCCAAACCACGATCAGCCACATTGCGAAGGCCGGCATCACGATCATCGGCTCGGTGGCATCGGGGGGCGGTTTCGGCCCGAAGGCGCTCCCGGCATAAATCACCAATAAGAACAAAACCAAACTCCAAAATATCGCGATGGCGCTCCGGCTTTTCGTCGGCGTCGCGCGAAGATACAAAAACAAGCCTATCAAGAACAACGAGCCTTCGACCACGATCGTGGCCGATACCGAGTTCCACAAGCCGAGTCCCACTTTATGGGTATCAGAAACCCCAAGGGGCAAATCAGGCCTGTGGGTCAGCCAATCCAGCACCCAGTGGCTCGCGACGACGGCGCCGATCACGACGGCTTCGCGAACGCGCTTGAACAGCCCGTAGTAAATTCCTCCCGCCAGGAGCGACCAGATGAACGTCATCATCAGGCTGTGCGAATAAGGATACGAGATGAAATTCAGAGGCGTGAACGCGGTCGCCGCGTGGTCGACCGCCACATGTTCCGCGCCTGCGAGCACGAGCACAGGCCAGATCAAATCGAGAAGCTGGCCGGCCGCGAAGTAGACTCCAAGTGACGCGCGCGGCGCGGCTCGCTTGGCCGCGAGGCCCGCTGCGAAATGGCCGATGAACATATTACTCCTTTGTCGTCGCCTGCTGCCCGATTTGCGCTCTGAGTGTTTCGAGTGTTTTGCGGGAGCTTTGAAGGCTGGACCACTCGATGTCGGAGCGGCTCAAATAGGTATCGATGAGCGCTTTGGCTTTCGCGGTCTGGCTCGCCCCGATGTACGCTTTCGCGAGCACCTCGGCCACCCAGAACTCATTGCGCCCATAAGAGTTTTTGAGCACGCGCTCTCCGACCTCGATCGCTTGCGGGAACTTCTTGAGCCCGACGAGCGCCCGCAGACGGCGGCGCAGGAGCTCGGGATCGCCGGGATCTCGCTTGAGCATCTCTCCGAGCAGCGCGTTCGCCTGCTCGTAGCGCTCGGCTTTCGTGAGAATGATGACGGCGCGAAGAGCGGGCCCGGTTTTGCCCGGAGAAATCTTCAGAGCCTGCGCCTTGTCGGCCGCGAGATTCCAGGCCGCCGCAGTCTCTTCGGCGACCGCGCCTGTGTTTTCGATGAGATCCGCCCGGGCCATCGCGACCAGCAGCGGCTCGTAGCCGGTGAACTCTCCTACGAGATCGGTTTTGACGCCTTCTTTGAGCTTAGCCTCGTCGCCAAGTAGCATGTCGGCAACCGCGACGCCGTCTTTACGGAGCTTCGCAGCCTGCGCTTTGTCTTCGCCGAGACCCGCGAGCTCCGCGCGCCAGCCGATCGATCGGGACGTTCCGCCTTCGGCCGCGATGGCATCCTTCAGAGCCTGAACCAACTGCGGTTTCGTGCCGGAGTCAGCCTTGTAGGCCGCGCGCGCCGAGCCTAACAGCGCGGACCAGTACTCAGGCGGCGGTGGCTTCAGCAGTGAAAGCGGCTCCAAAGCTTCGCCGAATCGATTCGCCATCACCAGCCGCTTGCCGAGCTTGGCGAGCACTGCCGGCTCTTTCGATTTCGCTTTCTCTTTGAGCTCCGCGATCGTCGTAGGATCGGCTTTTACGGAGGCGAAGAAGCCCTCGAGCACGTCGTTCGGCTGGTAATCGACCAGGCGATCAACCTCCTCCTGAGCGGCATTCACCACCA
>DASUEL010000105.1:0-3313 GCA_036275095.1 Bdellovibrionales bacterium | reverse complement strand
TTCCCGTCATTCGCGTGAACGGAAATCTTCGGCCGCTATCGCCGAAGGCTCCCGTTTTTGACGCGACCAGCCTCAAAAACATCGCAACGAGCATGATGTCGTCGCGGCAGCGGGCGCAGTTTGAAAAGAGCAAAGAGATCGACATGAGCTACGGGGTGGCGGGGCTCGGCCGCTTTCGCGTGAACGTGTTCCAGCAGCGCGGAACCGTTCGCATCGTCATCCGCCACCTGGCTCAAGAAGTTCCGCAGCTCGACGAGCTGGGCCTCCCGCCCGTGCTCAAAAAGTTCGCCGACTACGAGCGCGGGCTCGTGCTCGTCACGGGCGTGACGGGTTCGGGAAAGAGCACGACCCTGGCCGCTCTCATCGATCACATCAATCGCAACAAGAGCAAGCACATCCTCACGATCGAAGACCCGATCGAGTACGTCATTCGCGATCGCAAGAGCCTCATCACCCAGCGGGAGCTGGGCTCCGATACCGATTCGTTTCCGGCCGCTCTACGCGCCGCCCTACGGCAGGATCCCGATGTGATTCTCATCGGAGAAATGCGGGACATCGACACGATCAATATCGCGCTTCTCGCGGCCGAAACGGGCCACCTCGTTTTCTCGACCCTGCATACGGGTGACGCCTCCGAGACCATTAATCGAATCTTGGCGGCCTACCCGGCCATGCAACAAACCCAAGTGCGGCTGCAGCTCGCCTCGAGCCTGAAGGCCGTCGTGAGCCAGCGCCTGGCTCGAAGAGTGGGCGGCAAAGGCCGCGTGGCGGCGGTTGAAGTCATGATCAATACGCCGCGCACGCAAGAGATGATCGTCGATCCGGCCAAGACGAAGCTTCTCACGCAGGCTATCGAAGAGGGCGTCGAGCACTACGAAATGCAATCGTACGATCAGAGCCTCATGAAGCTGTTGTCAGAGAAGGTCATTGATTATAATGAAGCTCTTAAGCTTTCGACCAACCCCGAGAACTTCGCGTTGCGCCTGAAAGGCATTACGTCCCAGGGCGGCCACAAATGGAACAACTTCGATCTCAACACGAGCGTTACGGGCGTCATGAGCGCCGAGCAAAACACGGTCACGGGCACAAAAATAGAACTGGAGCTTTTCACGCAGAATGAAAAAGAAGACCCAAGTCGACGCAAGAAGTAAGGTGCTCGAGTACTTGGCCGCCCGCGATCACTCCGAAAAAGAACTGAGAGAAAAGCTGGGCCGGCGGTACACGCCAGAGGAGATCAACGACGCGCTCGAGAGCGCGCGTAACGCCAATCTCTTGCCCGAGCCTGAGGTGCTCGCCAAGCAGGTCGCGGGCACGCTCGCGCGTAAAAAGAAAAGCCACCGCTACATTCAGGAGTTTCTGAAGAAGAAGGGCTTGCCCGCCGTCGAGCGCGAAACCGAGACCGAAATCGAAAAAGCACGTGAATTGATTTTGCAGAAATTCAGAAAAGGCCCGCCGTTCACCTTCGAAGAGAAACCGAAGGTGCACCGGTACCTCGCGTACCGGGGCTTCGACCAAGACACGATCAGAAGGGTGATGCATGAAAGGGAGTGATGTCCGCAAGTCATTCGTGGAGTACTTCAAAAAACACGGGCACGAGCACGTCGCGAGCTCGCGGCTGATTCCCGAGGGCGACGACACGCTCCTGTTCGCCAACGCGGGCATGAACCAGTTCAAGAACATCTTTCTCGGTCTCGAGAAGCGCTCCTACAACCGCGCGGTGACCTCGCAAAAATGCGTGCGCGCCGGCGGTAAACACAACGACCTCGAAAACGTCGGCCACACCGCCCGCCACCACACGTTTTTCGAAATGCTGGGTAACTTCTCATTCGGCGACTACTTCAAGAGCGAAGCGATCCGCTTCGCGTGGAAGTGGCTGACTGAAGAACTGAAGATTCCGAAAGACCGCCTGTACGTCACCGTGTTCCGCGAAGACGACGAGGCCGCCGAAATCTGGATGAAGCAAGAAAACATCCCCGCCGAGCGCATCTCGCGTTTCGACGAGAAAGACAACTTCTGGATGATGGGCGACACGGGCCCGTGCGGTCCCTGCTCCGAAATTTTCTACGATCACGGCCCCGAAGCGGGCTGCGGCAAGCCCACGTGCAAAGTGGGCTGCTCGTGCGATCGTTACGTCGAGATCTGGAACCTGGTGTTCATGCAGTTCAACCAAAAAGAAGACGGCACGCGCGAGCGCCTGCCGAAGCCGTCGGTCGACACGGGCTCGGGCCTCGAGCGCGTGACCGCGGTCATGCAGGGCGTGTTCAACAACTACGACACCGACCTTTTCGCCGATCTCATCCGCGCGGGCCTCAAAGGCTCGCAGTGGGAGAATAAAATCATTTACGGCAAGCGCGGCTTCGAAGCTAAAGACGACAAGGCGAAGGAGATTCTCACCGCCCTTCGCGTGGTCGCCGATCACGCGCGTGCGACCGCGTTCTTGATTGCCGATGGCGTGCTGCCTTCGAACGAAGGGCGCGGCTACGTCCTCCGCCGTATCATGCGCCGGGCAATCCGATACGGCCGCAAGCTCGAAACCAACAGTTCGGTGCTCGGCCCCGTCGTGCGGCAAGTGATCGAAAATTTCAAAGGCTTCTACCCCGAGCTCGAGCAGCAGCGCGTGCTCGTCGAGATGACGACCAAAGGCGAAGAAGAGCGTTTTCTGCAGACGCTCGACCAAGGCACTCAGATTTTGAACGAAGAGATCAAAAAACTCAAAGCCAAGGGCGCTAAGCAGATTGAAGGCGACACCGTCTTCAAGCTTTACGACACCTACGGCTTTCCGGTCGACCTGACCAATCTGATGGCGCGCGAACACGGCCTCTCAGTCGATGAGAAGCGCTTCGAAGAATTTATGGAGAAGGCCCGCACTCAAGCCAAGGCGTCATGGAAAGGCAAAGCGCTCAGCGCCGACGCCGCACATTTGATCGAGCTCACACAGAAGGTCCCGAAGACCGGCTTCACCGGTTACGCCGGGATGGTGGGCGAAGGCAAAGTGCTGAAACTTTCCGACGGCAAAGCCGAAGCCATCGGCCTAAAAAGAGGCCAGCGCGGAATCGTCATTCTCGATCAAACTGTTTTCTACGCCGAAAGCGGCGGCCAGATCGGCGACAAAGGCGAGTTCCAAACCGCTGGAGCCAAGGGCCAGATCTTCGATTGCACGAAAGTGAACGACGTTCATCTACATCACGTCGAAATTACCGAAGGCGAGCTCAAGACGGGCGCGATACTTCAGCTCGTCGTAAATGACTCCGAGCGCAGATCGACCGCGCGCAATCATTCGGCGACCCACCTCATGCACGCTGCGCTCAAAAAA
>DASUEL010000104.1:0-3411 GCA_036275095.1 Bdellovibrionales bacterium | reverse complement strand
AGCTCGGCGTCGATAGCGAGTGTCATGCGCAGCGCCGCCGCGTATTTGTTGGGGCCGGCCGCCTCGAGTTTCGTGAGCAGTGCGAGGGTCGACCGCTGCCCTTCGGTCAGCGTTGCGAGCGTTTTCTTGAATTCACTCAGGGCCGGATCGCGAAAGCGGGCCTCGAGCCATTGCTCGAGCTCGGCGCCCTTGCGGTTCGTGATGCTCATGCCCGTGAGCACGTAACCGATCGCCTGATAGTCGGCGGGTTTCAGCGAGCGCGTGAGCAGCTCGATCGCATACGTGGTACCCTGGCGCACAGCCAGGTTCTCGATCAGACCGCCGGCTTGCACGGCATGCTGATTTTTGAGAACGCCTTTGATGTAGTGGCCGCGATTCTGATCGTAAAAGCCGAGAAGGCTCATCGCGAGGCCGGTCGCAAGCCCTTGCCGCGCGAGATCCGATGCGATTTGTATGTCGTCGACGACCGAGCGGTCGAGATCGCATTTCGAAATCGACGCCGAAAGCATGATGGGCATCTCGACCAGCCAAAAGCGGTTGATGCGGTCGTAGTTATTGCGGCGGCGGGCCTGCTCGTCGGCGGCCGTATCGAACAAATTCTGGAAGTTGCGAACGTGCGTGCCGTTGTCGAAGCAGCGCATGGGCCGGTCGGTCTTCGCCGTCAGCTTTTGCAGCCCTTCGAGAATCTTGAAATCGCCGCGCGAAGCGCCGCGGGAAATCCGCACGAAAAGCTTTTCGATCTCTTGAAGCTCGGCGTTCGTGAGCGAGCCAAACGCGCGATGTACGGCCGGATCAGCGCTCAGAATTTGAAGCGGCTTCAAATCGCGGGTCGATAGCATCGACGTTAGAACGTCGGCGCCCTGGTCGACGATCTCGTCGGAGCCCAGCGGAAACGTCGAGCCCGTGCGGCTCAAAAACCAGGCGAGCGACTTCCCTTTGACTCCGTTGAATCCGCGAGCACCGGCTTGGGCGACTTGGTCGGTCACGCGTTGTTCGATCAGCTCGCGCGTGAATTCGCGCAAAACCGCGATATCGCCTTTATAGCTTTCGGTACCCTGAAAGTTGCCATAGACCAGACCCATGAGCTCGGCCAGGTTTTGTAGCGTCTCGGTTTCGGTGAGATTTTGCAGGCTGGCGTAAAGGTGCTTCATGTAGCCCTTCTCGCGCGCGCGGGCGGCGAGATCGAGCATGAGGTCGAGGCGCTCTTTCGGAAGCTCGACGTGACGGTCGAAAACTTGAATGAGTGAAGTGAGGTCTTCGTTCGACATCGAGTCGACGAAGTCTTTGTAAGGCTGGAGCTGGCCGTCGCCGTTCAGGCACGTGACCAGGCCTTTCACCTGCTGAGCCGTCAGATTGCGGAGATCGATCGAGGCGTTCCGGCACGCTTCGAAATTCATCTGGCGGTTCGGGCTGTAGATGCCGGGCGCTTCAACCTTCTGGGTACAACCCGAGAACGCGAGCGCGAGCATCAGAAAGAGGGCGCCTAACAAACGACGAATGACCGAACCTCCCAAGCGCATAGCTGCCGTAAACAATCATCGCCCCATTAGACAAACCCGGTTTGATCGCGCTCTAAACAACGAACCGCTCCAGATTTGTGAAAGGACTTAGTTTTTTATCGGCATATTAATAGGTTACACAAGACCCAAAGGGCCAGCTACCCATGCCTTTTCCTCTCTCAACTTAAGGGCCTTGTCACTCTATTATGATGCAAAATTTCGACCTTCGGCGGGCGGCGAGCCAGCCCGAGGACCGGCTTCGAAACCCGCACTAGGTCTGGAATCTTTACCGGCACCGGTGTCGTTTTGTGGCACACAAATTGGACATAGCGATCACGTGTAACGCTCCGAAGGCTCGGGGGAAGAGCTGAGGAGTAAAACCTACAGACAAAAAAAACGTAATTACATGTGCGCCGGTGTCGTCAGCCTGGGCGTGAAAAAGGGGAGAAATCCGCGATGAAACACTTAGCGATGCTTTTCTTGGTCGTCCTCGTGTCAGCCTGCGCGAACGACAACCGCAACAACGGCCAGGTCGCGCAAGTTCCGACCTACGGCTATAGCGCGTGCCCTCCGGGCGCCAACTGCGGCGGCTACTACAACAACTACTACACGAGCACCTGCCCCGCCGGCACGGTCGCCGCGTACTACCCGGGCTACGGCGTGGGCTGCGTGACGGTTCCGCAGAACTACTCGTACTACTACTACTATCCGCAGTACTGGTCGTACTACAACTACTCGGGCTACTACATGCTGACCTACTGCCAGGTCGGCTCGAATACCTGCGGCGCCGGCTACGGCTGCACGCCGTGTGGAACCGGCTACGGCTACGGATTCTGCACCCGTTACTAAGCCGAATAACCACATACATTATCGGCGGCTCGTGCAACGCGACTCGCTCAGTTAGGGAGCCATTCGGCTCCCTTTTTTTTTGGATTCATGCTACTCGAAAAGAGATGGCAAAATCGTTCGATACTATCGGAATTCTCCACCGCTCCGACCGCAAGGAAGCGCGGGAATACAGCCTCAAAGTGGCGCAATGGCTCGCCAAAAAAGGCAAGACCGTGCGCTCGGTTCTCTCCCCCATTCCCAAGGTCTCCGAGGCCAAATCGCTGGACGAGCTCGATCTCATGGTCGTCCTCGGGGGCGATGGCACGTACCTGCAGGCCGTGGGCCTCCTCGATGGGCGCGACGTGCCGGTTCTGGGAGCGAACTTCGGCCACACGGGCTTCCTCACGGAGGCAAAGGCCGAGGAGATTCTCACGGTTCTTGAAGACGTGCTGAAAGGCAAAGGGCGCGCGCAGGAACGATCAATGCTGGATGTGACGATTAAGGGTAAAGGCAAGAAGGCGAGAACGTTCCGGGCCTTGAACGACGTGGTCGTCGAGCGCGGAGGCGACACGCATCTCATCGAAATGAGCGTCGTTCAAGGTGGGCGTCTCGTCACCCGTTTTCGCGCCGATGGCCTGATCATCGCGACACCTACGGGATCTACGGCCTATAACCTGTCGGCGGCCGGGCCCATCGTGCACCCCGGGGTTCCCGCCATCGTTGTGACCCCCGTTTGTCCCCACAGCCTGACAGCGCGCTCCATCACGGTGCCCGACTCCGAGGACATTCAAATCAAATTGAATAACCCCAATAGATCGGCCGTCATCATGGTCGACGGCCAAAGCGGCGGCGAGCTGGGGTCAGACGAAGAAATGGTGATTAAGAAGTCCAAGTGCCGCCATATTATGCTAAGCTCCCAAAATTACGATTATTTCGAGCGCCTGAACGCGAAACTCCAATTCGGACAGAGGACTTGAGATGCTTTTAGAACTCAAAGTCAGCAATTTTGCGATCATCGATAACGTCGACATCCATTTCGGACCCGGCCTCAATATCCTGAGCGGCGAGACGGGCGCTGGGAAAT
>DASUEL010000103.1:0-2515 GCA_036275095.1 Bdellovibrionales bacterium | reverse complement strand
CTCTTTCGCGGTTCGGCGGGTAGGGCTTTACTGTGAACCTAACAGCGGTTAAGGTGGGCCCCTCAAGATTTTAATTGGAGTTTCTATGAAGGCTTTGTCTCTGCTCGCCTCGTTATTCATTTTTTCCGCGGTGCCCGCTTTCGCTCAAGAGTCCTCAACTTTGCCACAAAGCTGGAAGTTCGGTATCGGCTTCGGAGTCCTGAGAAACGGTCTTCAAGGCGGTTTCGACGTTAATACGCCAAGTTTTTTTAAGTTCGGCAAAGAAGACGCCAATTTATTCGGTCTTTTTCTCGATGTCGGCTTTATCGAGATGCAAGATACCACGATTGTTTTGGGCCGATTATCAGATACCAGCCACCTGCAAGGATCATTCGGCGTTCGAGTGACCGACAACCTCGCGGATCGGGTGCAGGCGTACTCGAAACTCGGCATTACGTACATCAATTGGGACGCTGACGTAAAGCGAACCGATGGAACCGGATCTAGTACCGGCCTGCTATTGGCTTTCGGCGCCGACGTTTTCGTAGGTAAAGAGCGCTACGTCGCGATGGGGGCCACGGCAAGCTCCGTGTTCATCGAATTCAATTGGAAGTCCGGGCATAAGCGGACAGATGCGATCGCCGGCGAGCCAGCGTTGTTCAATGGCGGTGCTTTGAACTTCGGTTACCGAATGCACTATTGAGCGAGATGTTGCTCTTTTGGCGGGCTGATTTGAAGAACTCCGCCTTGAGCCTTCATGAGAAGGCGTTTGATCAGCGCTTCGGCGGGCTCGAGGGGCTGGCGCTGCGAAAGCCGCGCAAGCTCTCCCGCGACGAGCGGCGCGGCCATGCTGGTGCCTGACTCCTTCACATACGCCTCACCCGAGCACTCTCTTTTCATTTGGTTCGCAAATGCCAAGATGAGCGCAGGCTCGAGATCGAAGCCCTCGCTCATGGCCATGTACTTCAAATACTCGGAGTTGCAGAATCCGCTTGGATAAGCGGAGGTCACGTCTTTTCCGAGCGCGGCGATTTGTGTGAGCTCGGGGGCGACTGTGTTCGAAAAGTCGGCCTTTTGGCCGTTTCCGTCGGTTGCGGTCACGCACAAAACGTTGGGCGCCCGAACTCCGCACGGGAACTGATCGCCGTCGGGCTTTACGTTTTCATTGTCGTTCCCGGCCGCGGCGACGAAGACGACGTGCGGATTTGCGAGCGCGATGCTTTTGAAGTCATGCTTCCAGGTTTCGAACTCGGCGTGAATCGACTCCGGAATGTCACGTTTCCGAAGGCCCAGTGACAAGTTTATGATTCGCGCCTTGCGAGCGATCGCATTCTCTATGCCCTGGCGCACCTGCCGGGCGGTCGCGCGGTACGCGAGCACTTCAATGGGCGCGTCGCCCGCCTCGGAATTTACCGGCATCACGCGGTACG
The DNA here is from genome assembly GCA_036275095.1 of Bdellovibrionales bacterium. Classification (GTDB taxonomy): domain Bacteria; phylum Bdellovibrionota; class Bdellovibrionia; order Bdellovibrionales; family DASUEL01; genus DASUEL01. Next base: position 1,106 of record DASUEL010000103.1, on the reverse strand, counting down.
GGATCAATCCGATGGAACGATCGCCGCGTGTAACGAGAGCGGCCACGTGGGTTCCGTGAGCCGCGCCTTGCGCTTCGAATTCGATCGAGCGGCGCGGATCGAGCATGACCGAAAGCTCGGGCGCGAGCGCGAGCGTGGCGTTGAGCAGTTTGCGCACAGAGCGGGAATTGTTGCGTTGTTGTGCCGGCGCCTGCGGGTCAATATCGAACGTGCGGGCGAGGTAAGGCGCGGGCCAGGGGTCGTTGCCGATAAAATCGAAGCCCGCGCCGGTGGGGCGCCCCGAAGAATCGAGCTCGAAGTGAATGTTCTGCGTGAGCGCCGGATGATTATAATCGGTTCCGCTGTCGACGACCGCTACGAGCACCGTGTGGCCGGCATTATTCGCCCTAAAATCGCGTTCCAGAGGCGCCGGATTCACCACGGGGAGAACGTCAGCGGGCGCCTTGGTTTGGTTGTCGACGACCAGACAACCCGTTAGACAGACCGTGAAAAAAGTCCCAAGCAGCGAGCGGGCAAGGCGGGTTGCTGTGAGCCTATTTGAAATTGAACGTGCGGCAACGGTCATGGCTCTTAATAGAGCAATCGGGCGGCCAATGTCTCCATATGTCACGACGATGGTCGCGGTCAGATGGCAATCCAAATGGCTGCGCCTATAATTTGAATAGATGAGAACTCTGGGCGTCCTCACCTTGCTAATGGCCACATTTCTCGGATTCGCGTGCGGCGGCAGCGGGGGAGGAGGCGGAAGCTCGCCTTCGGGTTACAGCTGGTCGCATGTGGGTCCTCGTGGCGGATTTGTTCCCGCGATTGTGTTTCATCCTTCGCGCGCCGGCGAAGTGTGGGCCTCTGGCGACGATGCCGGTGGCCTTTACAAGTCGGCTGATTACGGTGCGACGTGGACGGCAGTCGAAGGCGTGGGCTTCAACCAGTCCACCTACAGCCTCGTTTTCGATCCGACGGATTCGAATGTCATATTCGCGCCGAATCACTTCGGGCGTGGCATGGTGCGCTCGAGCGACGGTGGCACCACGTGGACCGTTTCGCAAGCAGGCTTGCCCTTGCTTGGAAACAACGATCAGCTCTTGTACGGCCTGGCGGTCAATCCG
>DASUEL010000102.1:0-10233 GCA_036275095.1 Bdellovibrionales bacterium | reverse complement strand
GTTCGAAAACATACCGTTGAGCTCTGCCGCGACCTCGAGACCGAGGATTTCGTGGTTCAACCCCATTGGTTCGTGAGCCCCCCGAAGTGGCACCTGGGGCATACGACCTGGTTTTTCGACCGCTTCTGCCTGCAGAAGCTGCTCGGAAAAAAACCGTACCGCGAAGACTTCGACTGGGTATTCAACTCGTATTACGAATCGCAAGGTGCCCGCGTAGCCCAGAGCGAGCGTGGAACCCTCTCGCGCCCGACGGTTCGCGAGGTCATGGACTATCGCGCGGCCGTCGACGAGCAAATCGAGGAGGCCTCCACCTGGCTTGCCAACGAAAGCCCCGAGACGCGGGCGTCTTGGGCATCAGCCGTCGAGCTCGGGCGCCACCACGAGCAGCAGCATCAGGAGCTGCTCGTGATGGACATCAAGCACATCCTCTACCATCAACCGGCTCGGCCCGCTTTGGGCGGACTCACGGAACCAATGCTCATGGCCACACCCTGTCCCGCGCCAATACGCTCTGCTGGCGCCAGGGCGCGCGGAACCGCGGGTGGGCGCTCCGCGATTCCGGAATATCCGCTCGAAAACCCGTTCGAGCTATCCTCGGATGCGCTCAACAATCATTTTTGGATCGATGTGGGTTCGGGCGTTCACCGCATCGGCTACGCAGGTACCGGCTTCGCGTTCGACAACGAACGGCCCGAGCATCACGTGTACCTAGAGCCTTATCGAATCGCCGAGCGCCTAGTTACCAACGGCGAATACCTCGAGTTCATGAATGACGGCGGTTATCACAGGCCAGAGCTTTGGCTCTCGGATGGATGGCGGTGGGTGACCGAGAATAAAGTTATGGCGCCGATGTACTGGTTCGAGCAGCACGGTCAGTGGCTTCAGTACCGGCTGAACGGAAGTCTTCCGCCCGACCCGAGCGCCGCGGTCTCGCATGTCAGCTTTTATGAGGCCAGCGCGTTCGCCGCGTGGGCGGGCGCGCGGCTTCCGACCGAGGCCGAATGGGAGACGGCCTCGCGCCACTTCGGTCAGCCCTCGCTGTGGCAGTGGACGCAAAGCTCTTATGGCCCCTACCCGGGCTTCAAAGCGTTCAGCGGCGACCTGAGCGAGTACAACGGCAAGTTCATGTGCAATCAGCAGGTCTTGCGCGGCGGTTGTTGGGCCACTCCGGCCGGCCATTACCGCCCCACGTACCGTAATTTCTTTTCTCCGGAGATGAGATGGCAGTTTTCAGGGATACGACTCGCAAACTAGATATCACGCGGCCGCCCGCGCGCGGCTCCGACCAATACAGGGACCTCGTTCAAGGTTTGCTCTCAGCACCCAAACGAATTCCGTCAAAGTATTTTTACGATGCGGCCGGAAGCGAAATCTTCTCGGCCATCATGAAATGTCCCGAGTATTATCTGACCGCGTGTGAAGACGAGATCCTGCGGGAAAACGCTCACGCGCTCGTGCGCGCGTGCGCCCGCGATCGCCGCCTGAATATCGTCGAGCTGGGGGCGGGCGACGGAACCAAAACCCGCCATCTTTTGCGCGAGGCGCAGAACGCGGGGCTGATGGTATCGTACGCGCCAATCGACATTTCGAATGGCGCGCTCAAACAGCTCGAGACGAATTTGGCCGCGGAGCTCGAGGGCGTCGTCTACAATCCTATCGCGCTCGATCTCGAGAGAGAACTGAGCCTGCTCCCGCTCTCGAGCGATGCGCAGAATCTGATTTTGTATTTGGGTTCGAGTATCGGCAACTTGCTCCCGACCGAGCAAGCCGCGTTCTTGACGGAGCTCCGGCGGACGATGGACTTCGGGGACCATCTCTTAGTGGGCTTCGATCTCAAAAAACCGTGCGAAATTCTAATGCCCGCTTACAACGACGGGGCGGGCTGGACGCGAGAGTTCAATCTTAATATCTTGAGACGCCTCAATCGCGAGCTCAATGCCGACTTCAATGTCGAGGCGTTCAAGCACCAGCCACTCTACAATCCGAAGAACGGTGCGATGGAGAGCTGGCTCATCAGCATGGCAAAACAACACGTGCACCTCTGGCATTTGGGGGTGACGATCGAGTTCAAGGCGTTTGAAGCGATTCAGACCGAGACGTCTTGGAAATTTTCGCACGACGAAATCGAAACGCTGGCGGCGTGCGCGGGCTTTCATCGGGTGGATAAGTTTACGGATCGCCGGGGGTGGTTCAATGACGAGCTCTGGCGTAAGGAGTGAGTGCCGGCGGGCGCGCGCCTCACACGCAATTGCGACGCTCATGCGAAGTCAGTTCAAGTACCGATTCATGAGCTCAATGCCGAACGCTTCGATCGCGGCTCTTTGATTACATGACTTGCATAGAACTCTGAGATTTTCGGTAGAATCGTCACCGCCTTTCGCTATGGGCATGCGGTGGTCCTTCTCGGGCGCGTACATCGATCCGCAGTTGGTGCACTTGAATTGATCTCGCCTCCAAACGTGGCGATAGATCTCGGCTTGTGAAACATGAACGATCTCGTGTTTGTCACCGAACCTTCGGTGTACGCTGTTCGCGGCGCCCGCACTCGGATTTTGGCCGCTTGCGCCACGTTCCGGCCCGGGTGATTTTCGTTTTCGACTCGGCTCTTTTGCGGGCGACCACTCTTGCAAGCCCAGCTCGCAGAGCTTTTGAAATAACTCACCAAGCGAAAGCTCAGGATGTTTGTGAGCGAGCAAACCTTTGAGTGCATTCACTTGGACTTCAACGGCCGAGTCGGCTGCAAACTTCAGCACGATCTTGTCTGCACCCAGAGGTTTGATTTCATCGTGCGGCAGCTCAATCGGCCGTGACGAGGCGGTTTGCAAAAGCACCTGCGCTTCACGTTTGGTCGTATTCTCAAGCTGCAACACAAGATCCAGCATCTCGTCCCGCGTCGCCGTCTTATGCCCGTGCTTTTTCTCATTTCGAAAGTGCGTGCGCGCCATATTGAGGTGCGTGAGCGTGAGTGACCCAGCCGCGATTTTCTCTTCGAGCTCCGGTAGCTCTTTGAGAAGCCGCATCGCCGAGATACGTGCGTTCGCCTGGTCTTCGGTGTAGCCGAAGTGTTTCACGGCCATTTCGAAGAGCGAACCGAACTTGTGGGCTGAGAAGAGCCTTCGGCGCTCGATCTCGCGAAAATGGTGGAGCACGAGTGTCGTAGCCTGTCGCTCTCTTTGGATGGAGCGGTCAGCACTTGCGATGAGCTCGTCGTCGGTGAGTTTTTTGAGGTTTATACTTTCGAGATTCATGTGGCACCTCCAAAGAAAATCGAAGCGTACCACGAGTTTTGAAAACCAAAGTTCGACGTTCAGGAGGCTCTTACGAAGCACTTTTCACACAGAGCCGTCCCGGTCGCGCATGAGAAAAACACGTGCAGCAGAAAAGGAAATAGAGAGTCTCAGGCCGCAAAATGAACGCCTAAGCGGAAGCCTTTCGATCGGGAAATTTTGTTTCAAAACATGGTCAAGGTGTATTTCAGAAAAATCTTGAGGACGAAAATCCTAATCTCTCGATCAGATTGCGATTTCCGAATCGGATTGCGAATTCGGCTTCGACCTTGCACGAATTCCATTCTCGTCTGACTATCTCACTCATGCATTCATGCAGTCGTGTACTCATGCCGTCATGCACTCATGCACTCATGCCGTCATGCAGTCACGCATTCAAAAACTTTACGTCCTGCGCCACGTTCCGGCCCGGGTAATCAGGCGAAACTGCATCCAGTCTAGGCAAACATCCGAAGCCGGGTGCACACCCAAATCCAGATGCACATCCTAAACCAAGTGCACATCCCGAACCGGGTGCACACCCTAAACCATCTGCACATCCCAAACCGGCCGACCGTCCCGAACTTCAGGGCCTCAGACGTTGCGGGCCATCAACGCCCGCAGCTTCGGGGAACGCATGCCTCCGGCACGCGCCCTGGCAGGCGAGTTCCCGGAAGCACGATTTTTTGTATACGGATATCAATAGTAAGAAAAAGGAGTGAAACACGCCGAGCAGATTCCCCCACCTTCCACCGGCATTTCACCTAGTTAAGCCGCCCACCAAGCCATCGTCTCAGTTCGAGACCCGATTTTTCTAAGAATCCGCCGCCTCGAGCGTTTCATCTACGTAACCCAAACGCGGAGGATTCCATGAAACTGTTTCGACGCCTTTCGATCATACCGGCCATCCTTGCAACCATCGCCCAGCCCGTTCAGGGCACCGACCTCTGGCAACCCGTAAGCCAAGGAGCATTCGCAAAACGCCCAGCTCCAACGGAACCACCAAAGGCCGACGCCTATCGCGAGGCCATTCTGAAAGCCCAGACTATGACAGGCGATCAGCGCACACGTACACTCGTCGAAGCACAAGGCCTCAACATCATGAACGTCACCTGGGAAGACACCGGCCGCTACAAAGGCTCATCCGTCGGCCCCAACATCAGCGACATGACCATTCAAGTCGGCGTGAAAAAACCGGGCGGAGACTACGACCTCACTTTGATGCCCGTCATTCGCTACAACAACTATGAGGACAAAACCGCCGATCTCGACCCCCGCCAGTTCACGCTTCTCGTCGGCAACGAAAAAGGCAAAGACCTCAAACGGATTTCGCTGCGGGAGTTTCTCGAGGACCCGACCAAGTATTTGCACAACGCGCGCTCGTGGCTCAACCCGAAAAAATCACTGCTCGCCGATCGTGACACCCGCGTTCTCGTGAGCGCACAGGCCTGCTTTCTCCCCGTTCCGAAAGAGGGCAAGGCCGAGTTCAATCCGGTCTTGTTCAACTATCAAAGCGTGTCGGGCGACCCCGCGGTACTGAGCATTCTCGTCACCCGCCAAGGAACGAGCACCACGATCATCGACAACAAGCGCGACGCCTCGTACGGCGCTTGGGGACAGCGGCTGTTTCACAACCAGAACGGCCAGCGCGCAAGCCTCACGGGCCAGCGCATGAGCGATTTCGCCAATACGAAAGAGGGCCAGACGGTGATCACTGATAAAGCGAATCTCGACGTGAAGAAATCGTCGGGCCTCAACATGGTGCTGCTCATTCAGGTTCCGCTCAAACAGAAAGAGCGCCCGCACCGTTCGGCCTTCGGGCAAGGTATCGCAGCCGACATGGCAATGCCGATGGCCGCGATGAAAAAGAGCGCGGCGAAAGACGATTACGCCGAAGAAGAGAGCGACGTCGAAGCGGCCGTCATCGGGCATGGCGACTTCGAGGGCCCCTACACCGAGATTGCCGATCTCAGCATCGAGCGCGACACCCGCTTTCCGGTGCGCGTGACGGTCCAGTTTTACAAAGCGACCGCGACGGGTGTCGCTTCGGCTGAAGACATCAAGCAGATCAAACAAGAGATCGACACGATTTACTCGCAAGGCGACGCCGTCGGAAGCCTGGTGGTCGCAGGCGAGACCGGCCGGCCCACCGAGTACGAAGGCTCGAAAGTTCAGCCGCCGCACTGGTGGGACGAGTTTTGGGAGCGCCACGAGCGCAACACCGGCGAGACGCGCGCACAGGCGATCTCGCGGCTGAAAAAGCTCATGGGTGACGACTACCGCCTCAAACCCGTAAGCGAGCTCTACGTGGCGGAGAAGCTGCGCAAAGAAAAGCGCCGCTCGATCTTCAGTCTCTTCATGAAGGAGTAAATCTCAAAGCGCGCAAGCGTGCACGATAGACCGCGTAAGCGCGGGCTCGGTCAGCGGGCCCGCGTTTTGTTTGTTCACGAAATGAATCGTGACCATCGTGAGCCGATCAGCCTCATGCACCCGGCACAGATAGGCGGCGAAAAACTTCGCAGGCTCTTCGCCATGGGTATTGGCGAGCAAGCTCAGGTACTGACGCCACAAATACCGGTCGTAATTCGCACTGAGCCGCGGGGGCTCGCGCCAGCCGACAGGCCCGCCCGACAATAGCTCGCGCGGAGCCGCGCCTTCGCGATCGCCTTCGGCGCTCACCCACTCCAGCCGCTCCAGCGTCGAAGCGGCGAACATGCGCCAGTTTTGGTTCACCCCGAGAACGGACGCCGCGGCTCGCACCGGCCCGGGCGCGGCATCGCCCGGAAGCACGATTCGAACGGCCGCAAGACCCGCGAGAAGCGCGAGTGCCGCAAGCCATAAGGCGCGCTCACGCGGAGCCGTCACCCGCGCCGAGGCTGATTTCAACCGCGCGGCGAACGGCGGCTCCAAACGGCTGAGCGCGCGCTCGAGGAGCCGCCCCGGCCGGGTCGCCCACGCGGCGGCCGGCAACCAGGCGAGCCACGCCGCCATGATCACGAACTGAAAATGGCCGAGCTCCAACGTCAAAAAAATTCCCGCGTGCAGACCGAAAAGCGCGAGCAGCGCGAGCAATCGCGGCCGGCCCGGCAGGAGCGCCAATAGCGGGGCCGACAGCTCGAGCGCGAACACCACCATGGTCAGCGGGCCGGTGAGCCCGGTCTGTTCGCGCAGCCACGCGCCCGCGGGCTTCACGATCCACGGCAGCTCCAGCGCCTTTGAAAGCGCGGAGAGCTCGCGCGTCCACTCGGGTCCGGCTTTGTAGTAAACCGTCGTCAGGTACAAAGCGGCGAGTTGAAGCATGAAAACCGCCGAGGGCCAGCGTCCCAACCGTAACGGCTGGGGGCCCCTCGCGAAGCGCGCGTCGATCGGCAAAAACAGGCTCCACAAAAGCATGAGACGCATCAGCATCTCGGAGCCGCTCAAGACGAGCGGGTTTCGAAAGTGAAGCGAGCCCAAAAAGGCGTAGAGTAGTAGACCGAAAAATCGCGCATGAATTCCGGCTGCGAAGCATAGCGCGAACGAGAGCTGGAGAACCAAGAAGGCCGATTGCACCTGGGCGTCGCCGCTCAAGAAATAGATTTTCAAGAGAGCCGGCTCGCCCGCGGCCGCGCGTGAAAGAACGCCTGCATCCGAGTAAAACGCGCCAGCCCCGGCCAGCCTCTGCAGCGTATCGAGCGCGGCCAGTACTCCGAGTACGAGGCGAAACGCGGCAAGCGACCGGTCGTCGAGGTCAAAAATACGCGCGATGGCCTTCATCCTCCCAGTCTAGGAAGGTTGGACCCCGCGCGCAACCGGCGAAGTTCGGAAGCTCTTAGGCCGCGCCGACGCTGACGGAAGGAACTTTGGGGACACTCATCTCGAAGGCGCCGCCTTTGTAGCGAAACGCGACTCGCTCGAGCACGCCATCTTGCGGTACGGAGAAGATCCAGAACGAAACGGATTTCTTGTCGTAGCCTTGACGGCCGGCGTAGATTCCGATCTCCTTGTTGGCCTTGTCGACATCAATGAAGATGTCCTTTTGGTCGTAACCCAAGAGATTGAGCACCGCCGCGTAACGGTTGTCTTCGTTCAGAACGACGACGGGAAGAGCGGAATCGGTGGCAAGTTCGAGTGCGTGTTTCATGGGTTTGTCCCTCCGTGATGGTGTTACCAGCCATAGATAACAACATCGGTGCCAAAGGTCGGGCGGCCCCAGTTCCAATTTAAGGCATTGCTGGTCCATGGCCTCGTGAGTCATGTGACAGATTGTCGCGCGCCCGTGACGAAGCGACCGAACGTCACACTCATCTCAAATCAGCTTTAATTTAGCGTGGCATATCGGTTGCTCCTTCTAAGGTGATTACAATCGGGAGGACCTATGGCTCAACAACTCAACTACGAATTCAACGGGAAGGTCGCGTTCATCACGGGTGCCGCGACCGGTATCGGCCGTGCAACGGCACTCGCGTTCGGAAAGGCCGGCGCGCAAGTCGCCGTCGTCGATCTGAACACCGACTCCGGCCTTCGCACCGTTCATATGATTCAAGACGCCGACGGAAAGGCCGAGTTCATTCAATGTGACGTTTCGAAAGCCGAAGACGTCAAACGCGCGATCGACCAGACGATCAAACTTTTCGGGCGCATCGACTATGCGTTCAACAACGCCGGCATCGAGGGCGCGCAGGCGTTCACGCCGGATTGCACTGAAAAAAACTGGGACGAGGTCATCAACATCAATCTCAAAGGCGTCTGGCTCTGCATGAAATACCAGATCCCGCGCATGCTGGCCCAAGGGGGCGGCGCGATCGTGAACTGCTCGTCGGTCGCCGGCCTGATCGGCTTCCCCGGAATTCCCGCGTATGTCGCGAGCAAGCACGGCGTGATCGGTCTCACGAAGACCGCGGCTTTGGAGTACGCGAAGTCGAATATTCGCGTGAATGCGATCAGCCCCGGTGTTATACAAACGCCCATGATCGATCGTTTCGTGCACGGAGAAGCGCAAATTCAGAACCAGCTCGTCGCCGGCGAACCGGTGGGCCGAGTCGGCCAGCCCGAAGAGGTCGCGGCCGCGGCGCTTTGGCTCTGCTCCGACTCCGCGTCGTTCGTGACAGGCCATTCGCTCGCCGTCGACGGCGGCTGGGTGGCGCAGTAAATGGCGTTATCGGTTTCAGCCGACGAGGCGGTCCGGCAGATCAAGTCGCACCAAACGGTGTTCGTGCATGGCGGCGCTGCGACGCCTAACGTGCTGCTCGACGCGCTTCTCGCGCGCGCATCCGAGCTCAAGGGCGTCGAGCTCATGCATATGCACACCGAAGGGCCCGCGCACTACGCAGATCCTCTCTATAAAGACAGCTTTCGCGTGGCCAACCTCTTCGTCGGCTCCAATGTGCGCGCGCGCCTCGACTATGATCGCGTCGATTATTTGCCGCTCTTTCTTTCTGAAATTCCCGAGCTGTTTCGCTCGAAGCGAAAGCGGGTCGATGTCGCGATTTTGCACTTATCCCCGCCTGACAAACACGGCTATTGCACGCTCGGCACCAGTGTCGACGTGGCGCGCGCCGCTTTTGAGGCCGCGGAGTGCGTGATCGCCCAGATCAACCGGCGCATGCCGTGCGTGCACGGTGACGGTTTCGTTCACATCGACCAGCTCGACGCGTACACCGAGGTCGACGTTCCGCTCTACGAACCCGTACCGAAGCCGTTGAGCGAGCTCGAGCTCGCGATCGGGCGAAACGTTTCGGGCCTCATCGAGGATGGCGCTTGCCTGCAAGCGGGGATCGGCGCAATTCCAGACGCGGTACTTCGCTCGCTCAAGGGCCATCGCCATCTGGGTGTGCACAGCGAGATGTGGTCCGACGGCATGCTCGATCTCATCGAGTGTGGGGCCGTCGACAACTCCCGCAAGGCGGTGCACGCGGGCAAAAGCCTTTCGGGCTTCATTATCGGCTCGCGCCGCGTGTACGATTATATCGACGACAATCCGGGTGCGATTCAGCTCGGCATCGACTATGTCAACAGTCCCAACGTCATCGCCCGCAACTCGAAAGTCACCGCGATCAACTCAGCGGTCGAGATCGACCTCACGGGCCAAGTTTGTGCCGACTCGATCGGCGCGAAAATAATTTCGGGTGTCGGCGGTCAAATGGACTTCATGCGGGGCGCAGCGCTCTCGAAAGGCGGAAAGCCGATCATTGCGATTTCGAGCCGTACGAAAAAGGGCCAGCCGCGCGTCGTTCCGATCTTGAACGCGGGCGCCGGTGTCGTGACGACTCGTGCGCACGTGCATTTCGTGGTGACCGAATATGGAGTAGCCGACCTCTACGGCAAAACGCTCGGCGAGCGTGCGAAGGCGCTGATTGCAATCGCGCATCCCGAAGATCGCGAGCGTTTGGCGGTGAGCTGGAAGAAGCTGCACGAGTAGGTCCGACCCGATTTGTCGACTGCGTTCTCCGCCCCGATTCCGAGCACTGAAAGTGGCTGCTCCGCTCCGTCCCTACTTTCTCCAATTTTATCTGCACCAAACATCAGGCTTCCGGGAACTCGCCCGCCAGGGCGCGGGCCGGAGGCTCGCGTTCCCGGAAGCCGCGGGCCAGGAAGGCCCGCAACGTCTGTGGCCCTGAAGTTTGGGATGTACACGGGGTTCAGGATTGCATCTGGTTTGGATGTGCACCTCGTCTTGGATGTGCACCTCGTCTTGGATGTGCACCTCGTTTCGGATGACTGCCCAAGCTGTATGCAGTGCCACCTGTCTACCCGGGCCGGAACGTGGCGCGGGATGTAAAGTTATGGAATGAATGAATGAAATAGTCAGACGAGAACGGAAATCGCGCAAGGTCGAAGCCGAATTCCCGAGCTGAATCGGACTTCCGGATTTTCTTCTTTGAGATTTTTTTGAAATACACCTTGACCGTATTTTGAAACGAAATTTTCGCAAGCATAAGGCTTCGACTGAGTCGTTTATTTTGCAGTCTATTAATCTCTATTTAAT
>DASUEL010000101.1:0-7855 GCA_036275095.1 Bdellovibrionales bacterium | reverse complement strand
GATGCTTTCGAACTCCGTTGAAACCCATCTTCTTCGTGAGCTCGATGTCGCGCCTGAAGGCCTCCGCGTCGGGCGCGGTCATCAGCGATTGCGGCCAGTAGCCCTGATCGAGGACGAGCCTCAGGTAATAGGGCCGTCCGTTCAACATGAAGCTGTCTTTTTGAATGGCCACGCTTCGAAGCGCGGTATACGACTCGACGCGATCGATGCAGCGTCCGTCGTGCCAGAGCTCGAGAGCGGCGTCGATGAGCGTCGGCTTCTCGGGGCTCCACAATAATTCGTTTCGGTAATCGTCGATGCCGGGGTCGGAGAGCGCGATCTTGCGATGCACTTCATCGACGATCACCTGATAGCGATCGTCGGCCAAAAGCTGCGTGCCCGCCGTCAGCCTCACCCGAAGCTCGAGATTTTTCAGGCGATCGCCTTTGATGAACGCTTCGCAGCCGATCTCCCAGCGCTGAAGGTGCGGCGTCCAGCGAATGCGGTCGATATAGGTGCGCGGCACGCGCTCGAGCCACACCGACTGCCAGATGCCGGAGGTACGCGGGTACCAGATGCTGTGCGGCTCGAGCTGCCAGTCTTGCTTACCGCGCGGTTTCGCGAGATCGTGCGGGTCGTCCTCGGCCCAAACGGTTACGGTCTGAGGCCCCTCTTTCTTGAGCGCGTGCGTGATTTCGAAGGCGAACGACGTGTGCCCGCCCTCGTGGCTTCCGACGAGCTCGCCGTTCACCCACACGCGTGCGTGATAGTCGACGGCGCCGAAGTGCAAGAACACCCGGTCCTCTCCAGCCGCGCACTCGAACTCCCGCTCATACCAGCAGTTTTTATGAAAGCCCGGGTCATTGATGCCGGAGAGCCGCGATTCGGGCGCGAACGGAACGACTATTCGTTTCGCCCAATCGCGGACGTCGCCGGGTTCCCGAAAAACGTCGGAATCATCAAATGTGAATTTCCAGGCACCATTCAAAGACGCCCAGCCCTGGCGCCGCATCTGCGGCCGCGGTCCCATGACATCCGTCGGATCTTTGAAATTTTTTTCGTCTGAAAGTTGCGCCGTATTTTGTGAGCCCATGAGAGATAAACCCCGACTGCGACAGATGAGAAGAGTCTGAAAATTAGAGCAACGGCGATTCAGTTTGTAAAGAGATCGGATCGCAAAGATCAAGAAATTCTAAATCTTTCTTCAAAGTGCATTTATTGACCTTCGCACGCCGCAGTAACTAGATTCCCACCCACCCGCGCCAATCCCGCGCACCGAAGGAGAACGCCAGCCATGACGCTTATTTGCTTTTCTCATCTCAGATGGAATTTCGTATTTCAGCGGCCGCAGCACCTCCTGAGCCGTTTCGCGAAAAATCACGCCGTCTACTTCATTGAAGAACCGATCTTTGGCGCCGCCCTGCCTGAGCTTCGCTTGCGCTGGGAAGAGCCCGGAGTTTACGTCGCTGTCCCCCATCTCCCGGGCGGCCGCAGCGAACAAGATGTTTGGAACATGCTCAAATCCCTCGTCGACGATCTGATCGCCGACAAAAAACTGAAAGACTTGCTGCTTTGGTATTACACACCCATGGCGCTTCCGTTCAGCCGGCACCTCGGCGCCACGGCCACGGTCTACGATTGCATGGACGAGCTTTCGCTCTTCAAGAATCCGCACCCCCTGCTGACCACTCTCGAAGCCGAGCTCTTCGAGCGCGCCGATGTCGTGTTCACGGGCGGCCACAGTTTGTATGAGCATAAGCGTTTCATGCACCCGAACGTGCACGCCATGCCCAGCAGCATCGACTTTCGGCACTTCTCGGCCGCACGCAAAAAACCCGCCGAGCCTGAGGACCAAAAATCCGCCGGCCCCGTACGCCTTGGCTTCGCCGGCGTGATTGACGAGCGTTTCGACATCGAGCTGGTGGAGCAAGTCGCCGGGCTCAAGCCCGACTGGAATCTCATCATGATCGGCCCCGTGGTGAAAATTTCGGAAGACGCGCTCCCGCGGCGCCCGAATATCCACTACCTGGGCATGAAAAATTATAAAGACCTTCCCGCGTACATGGCACATTGGACGATCGGCATTCTGCCGTTCGCGCGCAACGATTCCACGCGCTTCATCAGCCCGACGAAAACACCTGAATATCTTGCGGCCGGCCTTCCGGTGATCTCCACGTCGATCGCAGACGTCGTTCGGCCCTACGGCGAACAAGGCCTCGTATCGATCGCCGATGAGGCGGGGGCCTTCATTCGCGCGGGCGAAAAGATTCTGCAAACGCTTCCGAATGCCGAGTGGCGCGCGCGCGTCGACGCGTTCTTGTCTCAAACCTCCTGGGACGGCACGCAAGCGCAAATGGCCAAGCTGGTTCAAGACGCGATCGCCAAGAAGTCTTCACAACGTGAGGACTCGGAGGACGACGCCGCAGCCGCCGGCGGCGAATGGCAGATTCCCGCCGTCGCGGTGACTTCGCATCCGGCTTACGTCTGATGGAGTCCCACGGGAGTCTCGAGCTCTGGGGCGGCGTTGAATGCACGATGAACCGGGTCGGCGATCGAATTTTCGATCAGCTGGCACGCAACGGCCACCGCGGCCGCCTCGGTGACTTCGATTTATTCAAAAATTTAGGCCTGAAGGCGCTTCGCCACGGGGTGCTTTGGGAACAAGTCGCGCCTGAGAGCCTCGAATCATGCGACTGGGCCTGGTCGGACGCGAGTCTCGGCCGCATGCGAGAGCTTGGCCTGACGCCGATCGTGGGGCTCGTTCACCACGGGAGCGGGCCTCGCTACACGAGCCTGGCCGACCCCGCGTTTCCGGAAGTATTCGCGCGGTTCGCGGAGCTCGTGGCCACGCGCTTTCCGTGGATCGAGCACTATACGCCGGTGAACGAGCCGCTCACGACGGCGCGTTTCAGCGGTCTCTACGGCATTTGGTATCCGCACGCACGCGACGATCTTTCGTTTCTGCGCATGCTCGTCAACGAGTGTCGCGGGACGGTACTTGCCATGCGCGCTATCCGCGCCGTCAACCCGGCGGCGCGACTGATTCAAACCGAAGACCTCGGCTTCGCGCAGTGCACGCCCCGGCTTCAATACCAGGCCGACTTCGAGAACGAGCGCCGCTGGCTGACGTTTGATCTGCTCTGCGGCCGCGTGAGGGAGACTCATCCCCTCTGGAAATACATGACGAAAGTGGCCGGGCTCGACCCGCACGAGCTGCATTGGTTTGCGGAGAACCCTTGCCCGCCCGACATCTTGGGCATCAACCATTATGTAACGAGCAATCGTTTCCTCGATGATCGCATCGAGCTCTACCCGCCCGCGCTCCACGGCGGAAACGGGCGCGATCGTTATGTCGACGTCGAAGCCATACGGGTCGCGGGTGTTCGCAGCCCGGCCAGAAAAGAAATACTCGAGCAAACTTGGGAGCGTTACCGAATTCCCGTAGCCGTCACCGAAGCCCATCTCGGCGCCACCCGCGAGGAGCAGCTCCGCTGGGTGCAGGAGATCTGGCGTGAAGCGAATGCGCTTCTCGCGGAAGGCGTCGACATCCGCGCGGTCACGGCCTGGAGCCTGCTCGGCACGTACGACTGGAACCGCCTCTGCACCGTCGAAACCGGGTTTTACGAGCCCGGTGTCTTCGACGTCCGCTCAGCCACGCCGCGCCCCACGGCTCTTGCGAACTACGTTCAGCAGCTCGCGCGAAAGCTCCAATACGAACACCCGATTCTCGAGCGCGACGGGTGGTGGCGGCGCGAGCAACGCTCGTTTTATCCGGCCCTTCCCGCAGAAAATGCCCCGCCTTCACGAGCCTCATCAGCCGCGGTGCCGGACACGGCTCACCCGCAGCCAGCAAAAGCCTCTCGCCCGCTCCTGATCTTGGGAAAACGCGGAACGCTCGGGCACGCGTTCGCGCGCATTTGCGAAGAGCGCAACATCGAAGCGATCGCGATCTCCCGCGAACGAGCCGATCTCGCCGTGCCTGAGCAAATCCGCTCGGCGCTGAGCGAGCTCAAGCCCTGGGCCGTCGTCAACGCCACGGGCTACGTTCGCGTCGACGACGCCGAGACCGACCGCGAGCGCTGTTTCCGCGAGAACGTCGAAGGCGCGGTCAACACGGCGCAGGCCTGCTTCGAGCTCGGCCTGCCGTATCTGACGTTTTCGAGCGATCTTGTTTTCGACGGGCGCAGCGAGAACGCCTATCTCGAAAGCCACGAACCGCGCCCGCTCAACGTATACGGCGCGAGCAAGCTCGAAGCCGAAAACAAAATTCGCGCGGCACACCCCTCGGCGCTCATCATCAGAACGAGCAGCTTCTTCGGGCCCTGGGACCGGTACAACTTCGTGTTTTTGGCCCTTCAAAAATTGGCGGCGGGGCAAATCGTGCACGTGCCCGCCGACTTGAGGATCTCTCCGACGTACGTGCCTGATCTCGTGCACGCGTGCCTCGACTTGCTCATCGACCAAGAGAGCGGCATCTGGCATCTCACGAATCTCGGCACAACGACGTGGGAGGAGCTCGCGAAATCAGCGGCACGAATCGCGGGGCTCGATGCGGGGCTCGTCGAAAGCCGCCCGCACGGCGAGCTCGGACTCAAGGCCGCGCGACCCGCCAACAGCGCGCTCGACAGCGAGCGTGCCCGCCTCATGCCGGGTCTCGAGGCCTCATTGCTTCGGTTTTTCAGTGATCTGACGTTGAATTACAAATAGCGGAGGTAGACAAAATGAAGAAACAAATCGCCATCGTCGGCGCCGGCTTTGCCGGAGCCGTCCTCGCCCGGGAGCTCGCTGAAACGGGCGACTACACCATTGACGTCATCGAGTCTCGCGATCACGTCGCCGGCAACTGCCACACGTACCGCGATTCCGAAACAGGCGTCATGATTCATCAGTACGGCCCCCACATCTTTCAAACGAGCCGCGACGACGTTTGGAACTACGTCAACCGCTTCGGCAAGTTCGGGCCGTACACCAATCGCGTGAAGGCCCATACGAAACGCGGCGTCTACTCTCTGCCAATCAATCTTTTGACGATCAATCAGTTCTTCGGAAAGTCCTTCAACCCGCGGCAAGCGCGTGAATTCGTCGAGGGCCTGGGCGACCAGTCGATCACCGAGCCGAAAAGTTTTGAAGACCAGGCGCTGAAGTTTCTCGGCCATGATCTCTATCAGAACTTCTTCTACGGTTATACCAAGAAACAATGGGGTGTTGAGCCGAGCGAGCTTCCGGCCTCGATTCTCAAACGCTTGCCCGTGCGGTTCAATTACGACGACAACTATTACGTGTGCAAGTTTCAGGGAATCCCGCTCGAGGGCTACACATCGATCGTCGAAAAAATCCTCGACCATGCGTCGATCCGCGTGACGCTCAATACGAAATTTGAGGCTTCACAAGGCCGCGACTACGCCCACGTGTTTTTCAGCGGGCCGATCGACTCGTACTTCGGTTACGAGCTGGGGCGCCTGCAGTATCGCAGCCTCATGTTCGAGCGCCATGTGGCCGAGGGCGACTATCAAGGCAATCCCGTCATAAACTACTGCGAGCAAGAGGTGCCCTACACGCGCATCACCGAGCATAAGCACTTCACGCCGTGGGAAGAGCACGAAAAAACGGTCGTGTTCAAGGAATACAGCAAACTCGCCGAAGGCGACGATCCGCTCTACTACCCGCTGCGGCTCGAGGGCGACAAGACTCTGCTTCAACGCTACGTCGAGCTTGCGCGCTCGACTCCCAAAGTCACGTTCATCGGGCGCATGGGCACCTACCGTTATCTCGACATGCACGTCGTAATCGGCGAGTCGCTCGATCTTGCAAAACGGTTGCTGGAGTGCAATCCTGAGACCGATCGCTGGCCGACCTTCAGCGCCGATCCGCTCTAAAGGCGGGCGGCGCCGGCCCATCAGGAGCAGGAGCGCACGCATGCTGAAGACCATCAAAGAGCTGATCGCGTTCATTAAAGCCGTCGCGAACGACCCCAGAATTCCCGAGCGCGACAAGACCGTGCTGCTCGCCTTGCTCGCGCTCGTGATCTCGCCGGTCGATCTCATCCCAGACTGGATTCCGTTCTTCGGCCAGCTCGACGACTTCGTCATCGTCGCGATCGTCCTCGATTATCTGTTCAATCATCTCGACCAGCAGATTCTGCTGAGCCACTACCCCTGGGGCATGAAGAGCTATGTCCGCATTCGAAAGACCGCGCAGCTCGTCGCTCAGATCACGCCCTCGTGGGTCAAAAACAAAATCTGGTCTTTTAAGCCGTCAGTCTACGACCGCTGACGGCCGGGCCGGCTCAATCCGCGCAGCTCAGCCCCTCTTTCAGCATTTTCGCGTGATCGAGGTGTGCTTGAAGCACCGGCAGCGTCGCATTCAAGAAGTCGGCGCTCGGCGTGTTCGCGACGAACTGCAGGTTCCTGTTGATGAGCTCGATGCCGAACATGTGGGCCTCGATCATCGTGTCGAGATACTTCATGTCGAATGCGCAGCCCCGAAGTGTCAAAAGCTCCTTCAGCGCGGCCGATTGTTTCAGAAAGCCCTCGCGCTCCCATTGTTCGACGGGAACGACCTGTAAAAGCGAGGCGGAGCGCTGTTGGGCGAGCGCATGCAGCTCAGTGTCGTGTTTTCGGTGATCGGCCAGCAGCATCTTCCCGTAGTCTTTGACCTCGGCTTTCATGCCACGCGCGGCGCCCAGGCGGCCCGCGAAAATCTCGCTGAGATCGAGCAAGTGAACTTTCGAGAGCACTTCACTCTCGCTGAATGCGCGGGCCTCTGGCTCGACGGCTAGAGAAAGGCTGAGCTGGGTGTCGGAGTGCGCAAGGCCCGACACGGGAGTCGCGGCCAGCGCGAGCACGGCCGCTAGAGAAAAGGAGATACGGGTCACAAGTCGTGAAATCATGATGAGCCTCCGTTGATTTCAAAGTTGAACTTCGCTCTTACGCGCCAAACTTGAGGAGCCCGTCAACCGTTCATGGAATTCCATTCATGAAGTCATTTAATTTGTCGCGCTCCTCGGGCGAGAGCCCGAAACCCCGCGGCGGCATGTATCCTTGGCGAACCATGAACGCGACCGTCGAGGCGTGCTGCTCGAGAAGCGTGCCACGGCCGAGCTTGCCGTCGTGGTGACAGCGCGCGCAGCCGAGAAGACCCGCGGGCTCGTTGCTGACCGCACCCGCCCGCCGAAACGGAGCGCCCGAGCCGGCGGCGCCTTCTCCCGCCTCCGAAAGGACGCGTCCGTACGTCTTGACCCGCAGGTTCCAAAGCGCCGCGATCCAAGTCGCGCGAAGGGCCGAGCCCCACGATTCGCTTGCAAGCTCGGGCCTGAGCGCGCGCGGCCCGTTCACGTGACACGTGAAACACGAGGCGCGATACGGAGCTTGAGGCGCCCGCCCCGCGGCCAAGTCCTCGAGATCCGCTCCCGGTTCGAGCTGATAAAACCGCGCTCGCTTAGGCGCGACTGATTTGTCCACCACGATGGCGAGCCGGTCGATGTCGTGCGGCCCATGCGTTTGGGTCATCAGCCACACGTCGCGCGAAAGCCCCGCGACAAAACGCACTTCGTTTCGAACCGGGCGGCCATCCGCGCGCCGCGACTCCTCTGAGTCGAACGAGAGGGCCGGGGCCCAGGCGGCCGTCAGCGCCGCACCTGCCGCGCCCGCGAGCACGCCGCGACCCACCCAGCGCAGAACGAGGCCCGCCAGCCGTGCCACTCACAGGCCTCCGTTGCAGTGGAGGTTCGCTTTGAACGTCCCTAGCTCGAGCTCCGCCGACGTGCTTTTGATTTCCTGACCGGCCCGGTTCGTGAACGTTCTCGTCTTCACCAGGAGCGTGCCGTGTGCGGCTGGGCCCCGGTAAAGCTTGAATTGTTTTTTCGCGCCGAAGAAGT
>DASUEL010000100.1:0-2141 GCA_036275095.1 Bdellovibrionales bacterium | reverse complement strand
CTGCACTTCGCGATTGAGGCGCGCGATGAAGCCTGCAAACGTATACGCGGCCACGCCTTTTAGGAACAACGCGCCTCGCGGTAACGCCTGAATTAGGCCGCTGACTTTGAACAAGCCGGACCAGCTCAGCAAGTAAACGGCGAGGCGCCCCTCGTAATCGGTGAAACGCACGAGAGCCGCGAGCCGTTCGGCTCCGGAATTGTTCCCGCCACTGCATTCGTCTGCGGCTTTCCAGAACCCTTCGCTGTCGAGTAGGGTCCTCGTGAACTCGGAGCTCGCGCTGAGCGCGGCGAGCGGATTCGCAAGACCATGCGAGGCGCCGTTCTTCATGATCCACAGGCGCCACTGCTGGCTCCGGTACCAGGAGACCGGACCGTGCACTTGTGTAACCGCCCGGCACAGGTGCATCGTTAGCTGGTAAGCGTTGGCTCGCAGCTGGAGGCGACCCGTTTCGTCGTCCGCCGGGCTCAACTGACAGGTCAAGAGGATGGCGGCGACGAGCCAATATTTCATTACTTCTCCGAAAGCTGGAGTAGCAGCGCCTTTTTAAAGGCTGACACCGTAGTGAGCGCGGCGAGTTTCTCCTCGTGCGCGCGTTCGAGCAGAGCCGTGAAGTCCGCGCGCTTGGTTCCGACGTACTCGAATGTCGTATAGGTATACTCAATGCCCGCAATGACGAGTCCAGCGGCCATCGCCAGTCCCAAAGGCGCGCCGAACATGATCATTGACTCGTCTGGCGCGGGATACGACCTGGGGTTCAGCGCGCCACGGGCAACCAAAACGGCAGCCGCGGTAGCAGCGGCGAAAACCGCGAGAGACATGGCCTTTTGCGAGGGCGCCTTTCGGTTAAACTCGATCGCTTCATTGCGAAGCGCGCGATAAGCCTCTTCCTGAGCTTTAAGATTCGTCTCGAGCGCGACGAGCTCCTGAACGCGGTCCATCGTTTTGCGAACCTTTTCGCCTTCGGGGCCCGAAGACAGTGTCGATTGGTCCGCTTGAATCAACGCCTCGAGCTCGGCTTGGCGCTTGCGCAGTTCGCTGAGATAGACGCCGGGCACACGGTTGGCGACTATTTTGGTGACCGCCATATCAAGGCCGGCGAGTGTTTCTTTTATTGTATGGATTTGTTCGATATTGCCTGCGGTTCGCGTGAGGCGGTACAGCTCGGCGTGCTTCGAATCCCGGACCTCGAGCAGTTTGGCGAGTGCCTCGGCCTTCATGCGGACTTCAGTCAGCTCGCTAGAGGCCGTAACGAGCCGGCTTGCGGCCCCTACGAGAGTTTCATAGGAATCGTTTTGCGCCGGTGCTTGGGTATGACCGTGCAAAGGCGATAGGACCAGCGAAGCAATCAAAAACGCGTGGGTCAGCTTATGTATATTCATGGTCTACCTCTTCACGCCAGAAAGGCACAATGAGTTGATCGCGGAGTCGGCTTTCGCGCGGTCGCCCTTGGCGGCCGCGAGCCCGGCGAAATTCAGCACGTCGTTCTGCATTCTCTTGTAGAGCTCGAAGTCCGCCTTGCTGCTGCCGTAGACGCCGGGGGGGCCCTTATAACCGCCATACTTGCCGCGAAGCTTGGACTTGTAAGATTCGAGACGGTAGGAGAGTTCGGTTTCGAGGCGGGCGAGATCGGTGCCAGCAAGGTTTGCTCTCTGCAGTGGCGCGGCTGAGATCGTGAATTCGGCGCCGTGTGCGCCGACGAGGTGGTGCTCAGAGCGGTCGTTCGGGTCGATTGCCACCACTTTGCTGACGATGTTTTCATGCTGAGTGACCGCGACGGCTTGAAAGACTTGAATGCCTTTGTCGATGAGAAACACAAGCGGCGCAAAAACATGCAAATCCGCGTAACTGCCGCTCGTCGGCGGGCTATACCAATCACCGAGAAAGTTTCGCTCGATGGCATTGAGCGTGAAGCTGAGTTCGGTAAGTGCAGCGGCAGGAACATCTAGGCTGAGTGTGGATATCTCGTCAATCCCGAGATTGGCGCGGAGATCGGTGGCGGCCCCATAAAAGGTGTTTTCCCTGGAGTTCTCGCAGCGAATGTTTTTGAGCGTGAACGTCGGAAAGATCGCGTAGTTGTTCTTGGTCAGGGTGTCGCTCGCGCCGGCTTTGATTCCGATGTTGATCCGATAGGTGCTGGG